>DVLI01000001.1 GCA_018715595.1 Candidatus Caccoplasma merdavium
CAGCGAGTTCCGCAGCCCCCGCGCGAGGCGTCGGCGACCGAGCGAAAAAGCCCGATACCGGGCGGCGGTTCTTCTTGGTTCGTTCTTCTCACCGAAGAGAAGAATGAACAAAAAAGCCCCTTGGATTCCCCATCGAGCGGGGAATGACAATACCCTTAAATTCTGTGAGATGCCCGGCGCACGCCTCTTGGAGGCTACTTACGCCGGTATTTGGGGCGCACGACTGCGACGCACCGCTCGTCACACTTCGGCATAAAACAACAGGTCTGCCCCGAGATCGGGGCAGACCTGTTGTTTTATGCAACGTTATCAACGAATGAAAAGGAGTTCGCGATACTTGGGCAGCGTCCACAGCCGGTCGTCGACAGCCAGTTCGAGCTTGTCGATGTGGTAACGTATCTCATCGAGTTTGGGAGCAATCACATCGTGATAGGCAATAGCCTTTTCGCGTTCACCGACGATGCGGTTGGCCACCTTGCGGGCCTCAATCAGTTCGTCGACCTTAGCCTTGATGGCGATTTCGCGCTCGGCAATGTCCTCGATGATTTCGAGGTTCTTGGCCGAGAGACGCGCAGCCTTCTCGGCGGGGAAGAGGTCGCGCATCTTGTAGACGTTGTCGATGAGGGTCGACTGGTAGGAGGTGGCCACGGGTATGATGTGGTTCATGACCAGGTCGCCCAGGACGCGAGCCTCAATCTGTATCTTCTTGGTGTAGGTTTCCCACTTGACTTCGTTGCGGGCTTCGAGCTCCTTGCGGGTCATGACGCCGGTCTCCTCGAACATCTTCACCGAGCTCTCTTTGAGGTAGTTGTCGAAGATGAGGGGCACACTCGTCTCGCAATCGAGACCGCGGCGGGCGGCTTCGGCCTTCCATTCATCGCTGTAACCGTTGCCGTCGAAATGTATGGCCTTGCACTCCTTGATGTAGCGGCGCAACACATGCAAGATGGACACCTGCTGGTCGGTGCCCTCTGCAATCAAGGCGTCGACATCGTGCTTGAACCGGGTCAACTGATGAGCCACGGCGGCATTGAGGGCAATCATGGCCGAGGCGCAGTTGGCCTCGGAACCGACGGCGCGGAACTCGAAACGGTTGCCGGTGAAGGCAAAGGGCGAGGTGCGGTTGCGGTCGGTATTGTCGATGAGCAGCTCGGGTATGAGCGGAATGTTGAGGCGCATGCCGTGTTTGCCGCCGAGCGAGGAGAAGTCGTTGTCGTCGCTCTCCTCGATATGGTCGAGCACCTGCGAGAGCTGTGAGCCGAGGAAACTCGATATGATGGCGGGAGGTGCCTCGTTGGCTCCCAGACGGTGGGCGTTGGTAGCGCTCGAAATGGAGGCTTTCAACAGGCCGTTGTGTTTGTAGACGGCCATCAGCGTGTTCACGACAAAGGTGATGAAGCGCAGGTTGTCGAGCGGTGTTTTGCCGGGGGCCATGAGCAACTCGCCGGTATCGGTACCGAGCGACCAGTTGTTGTGCTTGCCCGAGCCGTTCACCCCCTTGAAGGGTTTCTCATGCAACAGCACGCGGAAACCGTGGTTGCGGGCCAGTTTGCGCATGAGGGCCATGATGAGGAGGTTGTGGTCGTTGGCCAAGTTGCACTCCTCGTAAATGGGTGCCAACTCGAACTGGTTGGGCGCCACCTCGTTGTGACGGGTCTTGACGGGGATTCCGAATTTCAAGGCTTCGATTTCGAGCTCTTTCATGAAGGCGGCCACCCGGCTGGGAATGGCACCGAAATAGTGGTCTTCGAGCTGCTGGTTTTTGGAGCTCTCGTGCCCCATGAGGGTGCGGCCGGTCAGGAGCAAGTCGGGACGGGCGGCATAAAGGCCCTCATCGACCAAGAAATATTCCTGTTCCCAACCCAGATAGGCGTAGACTTTCTTGACTTCGGGATTGAAATAATGGCACACGTCGACGGCGGCCTTGTCGACAGCCCGCAGGGCTTTGAGCAAGGGGGCCTTGTAGTCGAGCGATTCGCCGGTGTAGGCGATGAATATGGTGGGAATGCAGAGCGTGTCGTCGACGATGAACGCGGGTGAAGAGGGGTCCCAAGCCGAATAGCCGCGTGCCTCGAAGGTGTTGCGGATACCGCCGTTGGGGAAGCTCGACGCATCGGATTCCTGCTGGGCCAGCAGTTTGCCCGAGAACTCCTGAATGACGCCTCCGTGGCCGTCGGGTTCGATAAAAGAGTCGTGCTTCTCGGCCGTTCCCTCGGTAAGGGGGGCAAACCAGTGGGTATAATGGGTGGCGCCCATCTCCACAGCCCAGGTCTTCATGCCCTCGGCTATGCGGTCGGCAATGGAACGGTCGAGCGGAGCGCCGTTGCAGATGACATTCATCAACTGCTCGTAGACGTCGGGCGAGAGATACTGCTGCATCTTGGCCTGATTGAAGACATATTTTCCGAAATATTCCGAAGGGTGTTCCGCGGGAGTCGGAACCTCGACCGGCTTTTTCTTGAAAGCCGTCTCGACAACTCTGAATCGAAGTGTTGACATTTTTCTGTTGCTTTTTTAGTAAAATGGTCTCCCCCAATGACGAGCAAGGGAGTATCTGTTGCAGCGACAAAGGTACGCAAAAAAATTTTATCCGATTCGCTCGTCAATTATTTTTAGAGATAACTTTAAAATGCCATAGAATATCACTACCTTTGCCCAAATTTTAAAGAGACTCGACAGTATGTGCGGAATAGTAGGATATTTAGGTGATCAAGAAGCATATCCGATACTCATCAAATCTCTGAAACGACTGGAATACAGAGGTTACGACAGTGCCGGAATTGCCCTTATCAATAATGATGATGAACTGAACGTGTACAAAACCAAAGGCAAAGTAGCCGATTTGGTGCACATGGTCGAAAACAAAGACACGACCGGACACATCGGTATCGCCCACACCCGTTGGGCCACCCACGGCGAGCCGAACCAAATCAATGCCCACCCCCACTATTCGGCTTCGGGCAACTTGGCGCTCATACACAACGGCATCATCGAGAACTACGCCACCATCAAGGAGAAACTCCAAGGCGTGGGCTACACTTTCAAGAGCAGCACCGACACCGAAGTCCTCGTGCAACTCATCGAATACATACAAGTCTCGCACAACCTCGACCTGCTGGCCGCCGTGCAGTTGACGCTGCACGAAGTCATCGGCGCCTACGCCATCGCCATTCTCGACCGTCGGAACCCCGACACCATCATTGCTGCCCGCCAAAGCAGCCCGCTGGCCATAGGCATAGGCAAAGATGAATTTTTCCTGGCGTCGGACGCGTCGCCCATCGTGGAATACACCAACCGCGTGGTGTATCTCGAAGATGGAGAAATCGCCGTGCTGAAAAGAGGCGAGAAACTGCGTGTCGTCACACAAAACAATGCCAAGGTAAATCCCAAAATCAACACGATAAAACTCAATATCGGCCAACTCGAAAAGGGGGGCTATCCGCATTTCATGCTGAAAGAAATCTTCGAGCAACCCGATTGCATCAAAGACTGCATGCGGGGTCGCGTGAACATCGAAGGCACCGACATCGCTCTCTCGGCCATCATCGACAACAAGAAACGCCTGCTCCAAGCACGCCGATTCATCATCGTGGCCTGCGGCACCTCATGGCACGCCGCGTTGATAGGGAAATATCTCATCGAACAGTTCTGCCGGTTCCCCGTAGAGGTGGAATATGCCTCGGAGTTCCGCTACCGCAACCCCGTCATCAACGAAGACGACGTGGTCATCGCCATCTCCCAGTCGGGAGAGACGGCCGACACGCTGGCCGCCATCGAAGAAGCCCGCAAAAGAGGAGCCTTCGTCTACGGCATCTGCAACGCCATCGGCTCGTCGATTGCCCGAGCCACCAACACGGGGTCGTTCATACATGTAGGTCCCGAAATCGGTGTGGCATCGACCAAAGCATTTACGGGACAAGTCACCGTACTCACCATGCTGGCCCTCTCGCTGGCACACGCCAAAGACTGCATCTCGCCCGAAGAGTTGCAGAAAATCGTCTGCGAGTTGAACCAGATTCCCAATAAGATGAAACAAGTGCTGAAACTCAACGACAGCATCGCCCAACTCTCAAAAATCTTCACCTATGCCCATAACTTCATCTATCTGGGCCGCGGCTACAACTACCCGGTAGCACTGGAAGGGGCATTGAAGTTGAAGGAGATTTCTTATATCCATGCCGAAGGGTACCCGGCCGCCGAAATGAAACACGGCCCCATCGCCCTCATCGACACCGAAATGCCGGTCGTGGTGATTGCCACCCACAACCAGCAGTACAAAAAAATCATCAGCAACATACAAGAGATAAAGGCCCGTCACGGCAAGGTCATCGCCTTTGTAAACGAAGGCGACACCGAGATAAAGAAGATTGCCGACTTCTGCATCGAACTGCCGCATACCCTGCCTTGTCTCGAACCCCTTATCACGACCATACCCCTGCAACTGCTCGCCTACCACATCGCCATTTGCAAGGGCAAAGATGTAGACCAGCCACGAAACCTCGCCAAATCGGTCACTGTCGAATAAGAATAACGAGAAAAGATTGGAATAATTTATAGGTTATAATTTATGGAACTCCTCAAACACGAATGCGGCGTAGCCATGATAAGACTACTGAAACCGCTATCGTACTACAAAGAAAAATACGGCACATGGTTGTATGGGCTCAACAAGCTCTATCTGCTCATGGAGAAGCAGCACAACCGCGGGCAGGAGGGCGCCGGGCTCACTTGCGTGAAGATGCAGTCGCAGCCGGGCGAAGAGTACATGTTCCGCGAACGGGCTTTGGGCACGAGCGCCATCACCGAAATTTTCGAAGCCGTGCATCGCAACATCGCCTCTTCGACGACCGACAAGGCCCTTCTCAACGATGCCGACTACGCCCAACGCTACATACCTTTTGCAGGCGAACTGTATATGGGACACCTGCGATACAGCACGACCGGCAAATCGGGGCTCTCGTATGTGCACCCGTTCCTGCGCCGCGATAATTGGAGGGTCAAGAACCTGAGCCTCTGCGGGAACTTCAACCTGACCAATGTCGATGAAATCTTTGCCGAAATCACCGGACAAGGCCAGCACCCCCGCCAATACGCCGACACCTATATCATGCTCGAACAGGTAGGACACCGCCTCGACCGGGAAGTGGACAAAATGTATGACCGTCTCAAAGCCACCGGGCTCTCGGGCACGGAACTCACCCGTGCCATCGAAGACCATATCGACCTGGCACAGGTACTGCGCCGCACCAGTCCGGCCTGGGACGGAGGATACGTCATCTGCGGAGTCAACGGCAGCGGCGAGATGTTCTCGATACGCGACCCGTGGGGACTGAGACCGGCCTTCTGGTATGCCGATGACGAAGTGGTTGTCGTGGCATCGGAACGCCCCGTCATACAGACCACGTTCAACCTCTCGGCCGACACCATTCACGAATTGCAACCCGGCCAGGCCCTGCTCATCGACAAACACGGGAAATACCGCACCGAAGCAATCAACACTCCCCGCGAGAAAAAAGCCTGTTCGTTCGAGCGCATCTATTTCTCCCGGGGCTCGGACAAAGACATTTATCAAGAACGCAAACAATTAGGGAAAAATCTGGTAGGACCGTTGCTCAAAGCTGTCGATAACGACATTGAGCACACGGTCTTTTCTTTCATTCCCAACACGGCCGAAGTAGCCTTTTTCGGTATGATGGAAGGTTTTGAAGAATACCTCAACCGGTTGAAAACCGACTACATACTCTCCCACCCCAACGTCACGCGCGAAGACTTGGAGCGCATACTCTCCATGCGTGTGCGTCCCGAGAAAGTCGTCATCAAAGACATCAAGTTGCGCACCTTCATCGCCGAGGGCAACACGCGCAACGACCTCGCCGCACACGTCTACGACATCACCTACGGCAGCCTCACGCCGCATGTCGACAACCTGGTCGCCATCGACGACAGCATTGTGCGAGGCACAACATTGAAACAGAGTATCATCGGCATACTCGACCGTTTGCACCCGAAGAAAATCGTCATCGTGTCGTCATCGCCACAAGTGCGTTATCCCGACTATTACGGCATCGACATGGCCCGCATGGACGAGTTCATCGCCTTCAAAGCCGCCATCGCACTGCTGCGGGAGCGCAAGATGGACGACCGCATTCTCGATGTTTACCACCGCTCGCTGGCCCAACGGGCCCTTCCCAAAGAGAAGATGGTAAACCTCGTGAAGGAAATTTATGCCCCCTTCACCGACGAAGAGATTTCGGCCAAGATTGCCGAATTGCTCACGCCGGCCGGGACACAGGCCGAAGTACAAATCGTGTACCAAACCCAGGAAGGTCTGCGCGCGGCTTGTCCCAATCACACCGGCGACTGGTACTTCTCGGGCAACTATCCCACGCCCGGCGGCACCAAACTGGTAAACGAAGCCTACATCAATTATATTGAAAAAGAGATATTATCCCACAAAAACTAAGCGCACGACAATGCAAGCAAGAAAAGAAGTTCAATTGATTCTCGACGACGGAAGCCGTTTCAGCGGGTACTCGTTCGGCTACGACAAGCCCGTGGCCGGAGAGGTGGTATTCAACACCGCCATGACCGGATATCCCGAAAGCCTCACCGACCCCTCCTATTCGGGGCAGATGATGGTACTCACCTTTCCGCTGGTAGGAAACTACGGCGTACCCCGCCAGACGTTTGAAGCCAACGGACTATCGACGTTTCTCGAATCGGAAAAAATCCATGCCGAAGCCATCATCGTATCGGACTACTCCGAAAATTACAGTCACTGGAATGCCGTGGAAAGCCTCGGTGAATGGCTGAAAAAAGAGAAAATAGCAGGCATCACCGGCATCGACACGCGCGCACTCACCAAACTGCTCCGCGAAAAGGGCAGCATGAAAGGCAAAATCGTTTTCGAAAACGAGAACGAAATCGACTTTGTCGACCCCAACCTCATCAACCAGGTAGCCCGTGTGAGCTGCCGGGAGGTCATCACCTACGGCAACGGAAAGAAACGCGTGCTTCTCGTCGACTGCGGCGTGAAACACAACATCATTCGCTGCTTGTTGAAACGCGACGTCACGGTCGTGAGAGTACCTTGGGACTACGACTTCAACACCCTCGAATATGACGGGCTCTTCATCTCCAACGGCCCCGGCGACCCCGATATGTGCGACATCACCGTAGGACATATCCGTGAAGCGATGAAGAAAGAGAAACCCATCTTCGGCATCTGCATGGGCAACCAGCTCCTGGCCAAAGCCGGCGGTGCAAAAACCTTCAAACTCAAATACGGGCACCGCAGCCACAACCAACCCGTGCGCATGGTAGGCACCAACAAATGCTTCATCACCTCGCAGAACCACGGATACGCCGTCGACAACAACACGCTGGGCGACGACTGGGAACCGCTCTTCCTGAACATGAACGACGGCACCAACGAGGGCATACGCCACAAACGCCTGCCCTTCTTCTCGGCGCAGTTCCACCCCGAAGCCGCCAGCGGCCCCACCGACACCGAGTTCCTGTTCGACACATTTATTGACATGATTTAAAGCCTTGCCCCTATGGATACTACGATAAAAAAAGTTTTGCTATTAGGCTCAGGAGCCTTGAAAATAGGTGAAGCCGGAGAGTTCGACTATTCGGGTTCGCAAGCCCTCAAAGCACTGCGCGAAGAGGGTATCGAGACCGTGCTCATCAACCCCAACATCGCCACGGTACAAACCTCGGAAGGGGTGGCCGACCACATCTACTTTCTCCCGGTAACCCCCTTTTTCGTGGAGAAGGTCATCGCCAAAGAGCGTCCGCAAGGCATTCTGCTCTCCTTCGGCGGACAGACGGCCCTCAACTGCGGCGTTGCCCTCTACCAAAGCGGCATACTCGAACGCTACAACGTGCAGGTGCTGGGCACCCCGGTGCAGGCCATCATGGACACCGAAGACCGTGAGCTCTTTGTCAAGAAGCTCGACGAGATAAACGTGAAGACCATCAAGAGCGAGGCCGTCGAGAACATCGCCGATGCCCGTGCGGCCGCCGCACGGCTGGGCTATCCCGTCATCATACGCGCCGCCTACGCACTGGGCGGACTGGGCAGCGGCTTCTGCGACAACGAAGAGGAGCTCGACCGGCTGGTCGAGAAAGCCTTCTCGTTCTCCCCGCAAGTGCTGGTGGAGAAATCGCTCAAAGGCTGGAAAGAAATCGAATATGAGGTGGTGCGCGACCGCTTCGACAACTGCATCACGGTGTGCAACATGGAGAACTTCGACCCGCTGGGTATCCACACCGGCGAAAGCATCGTCATCGCCCCGTCGCAGACCCTCACCAACAGCGAATACCACAAATTGCGCGAACTGGCCATTCGCATCATACGCCACATCGGCATCGTGGGCGAGTGCAACGTGCAATATGCCTTCGACCCCGAATCGGAAGACTACCGCGTCATCGAGGTCAATGCCCGTCTGAGCCGCTCCTCGGCCCTCGCCTCGAAAGCCACCGGCTACCCGTTGGCGTTCGTTGCTGCCAAACTGGGTCTCGGCTACGGACTCTTCGACCTGAAAAATTCGGTCACCCAGACGACGTCGGCCTTCTTCGAACCGGCCCTCGACTATGTCGTGTGCAAAATTCCGCGTTGGGACCTGGGCAAATTCCACGGTGTGTCGCGCGAACTGGGCAGCAGCATGAAGTCGGTGGGTGAAGTCATGGCCATAGGCCGCACCTTCGAAGAAGCCATACAGAAAGGTCTGCGCATGATAGGCCAAGGCATGCACGGTTTCGTCGAAAACAAGGAACTGGTCATCGACAACATCGACAAGGCCCTGCACGAGCCAACCGACAAACGCATCTTCGTCATCAGCAAGGCCATGCGCGCCGGCTACACCGTCGACCAGATACACGAGCTTACCCGCATCGACCGCTGGTTCCTCGAAAAGCTCCACAACATCGTGCGCACGGCCGATGAGCTCGAAAAATACAACCAACTCGAAGCCCTGCCCCTCGACTTGCTGAAACAGGCCAAACGCGAAGGCTTCTCCGACTTCCAGATAGCCCGCGCCGTACTGAAAGGGGGCGACATGGACGCCAACATTCTGCGGGTGCGCCTCTTCCGCAAAAGCCACGGCGTCGTGCCGGTGGTGAAACAAATCGACACCCTCGCCGCCGAATATCCGGCTCAGACCAACTACCTCTACCTCACATACAGCGGCACCGAGAACGACGTGCACTATCTCGGCGACCACCGCTCGGTCGTGGTACTCGGCTCGGGAGCTTACCGCATAGGCAGCTCGGTAGAGTTTGACTGGTGCGGCGTGAACGCCCTCAACACCATTCGCAAGGAGGGGTACCGCAGCGTCATGATCAACTACAACCCCGAAACGGTGTCGACCGACTATGACATGTGCGACCGCCTCTACTTCGACGAACTGACCTTCGAACGGGTGCTCGACATTCTCGACCTCGAAAACCCGCACGGCGTCATCGTATCGACCGGCGGCCAAATACCCAACAACCTCGCCCTGAAACTGGCCGACCAGGGAGTGAACATTCTCGGTACCTCGGCCAAGAGCATCGACAACGCCGAAGACCGCAACAAGTTCTCGGCCATGTGCGACCGCCTCGGCATCGACCAGCCGGCCTGGCGCGAGCTCACCTCGATGGACGACATCAACGAGTTTATCGAAGAGGTGGGATTCCCCGTGCTGGTGCGCCCCTCCTATGTGCTCTCGGGCGCGGCCATGAACGTGTGCTCGAACCACGACGAGCTGGTGCGCTTCCTCGAACTGGCCGCCAACGTGTCGAAAAAACACCCCGTGGTCGTCTCGCAATTCATCGAACACGCCAAAGAGGTGGAGATGGACGCCGTGGCCGACAAGGGCGAAATCATCGCCTACGCCATTTCGGAACACATCGAGTTTGCCGGCGTACACTCGGGCGACGCCACCATACAGTTCCCGCCGCAAAAGCTCTACATGGAGACCATTCGCCGCGTAAAACGCATCTCGAAACTCATCGCCAAGGAGCTGAACATCTCGGGACCGTTCAACATACAGTTCCTCGCCAAGGAGAACGCCATCAAGGTCATCGAGTGCAACCTGCGGGCTTCGCGCAGCTTCCCATTTATCAGCAAGGTTCTGAAAATCAACTTCATCGACTTGGCCACACGCATCATGCTCGGCTTGCCGGTGGAGAAACCGCACCACACGCTCTTCGACATCGACTATGTGGGCATCAAGGCTTCGCAGTTCTCCTTCTCGCGTCTGCAAAAGGCCGACCCCGTACTGGGCGTCGACATGGTCTCGACCGGCGAGGTGGGCTGCCTGGGCAACGACACCGACTGCGCCATACTCAAAGCCATGATTTCGGTAGGCCAACGCATACCCGACAAGAACAAGGGCATACTGCTCTCGACCGGTACGGCCAAGCAGAAAATCGACATGCTGGCCGCCGCCGAGAAACTGCACGAGAAAGGCTATAAGCTCTACGCCACCGGCGGTACCCACAAGATGCTCGCCAGCAACGGCGTGCCCTCGACCCTCGTGGCATGGCCCGGCGAAGAGGGTGCCCCGCAAGCACTCGACCTCTTGCACAAAAAAGAGATTGACCTCGTGGTGAACATTCCCAAAAACCTCTCCGTGGGCGAACTCGACAACGGCTACAAGATACGTCGTGCCGCCATCGACCTCAACATTCCCCTCATCACCAACTCGCGACTGGCCTCGGCTTTCATCTCGGCCTTCTGCGAGATAGACCTCGACACGCTCGAAATCAAATCGTGGGAAGAGTATCGATAATCCAATCTCCGCATCTTCTACCGACAGCCCGCCGCACGGCGGGCTGTTTTTTTTGCATGACCGTGCACACGAGGGGCACAGCCGGGGCTTCTGCAAGGCGCAAAAAAGGGGCATTTCCCAAAAATCCACTTTATGAGAATAAAAAATCCCCTTGCCGCTGCGATTATATGCCTACATTTGTCTCGATAACTCTTATTTGTCCTGACACACGACCCGAAAAAAACATACAACGCATGAAAATCACAAAATCTTTTTTTCTTGGAACAGTCCTTTTACTGTCGGTGGCACCGGCCACTGCGCAACTCGAAAAGCGCATAGCATGTTTCCCTGTCGGAGATGTACGCCTGACGGAAAGTCCCTTCAAACATGCGCAGGAAATGGACATCTGCTACCTGCTGGGTCTTGACCCCGACCGGCTGCTGGCTCCCTACCGGAAAGAGGCCGGGCTCACACCCAAAGCCCCCAACTACGGGAACTGGGAAAACAGCGGGCTCGACGGCCACATAGGCGGCCACTACCTGTCGGCTCTCTCCTACATGTATGCCGCTACCGGGGACACCGAGATAAAAGCCCGACTCGATTACATGCTCGACGAACTGCAAACCTGCCAAGAGGCCGCCGGCGACGGTTACCTGTGCGGCGTTCCCGGCGGACGGGCCATGTGGGAAGAGATAGCCCGCGGCAACATTCGGGCCAGCCGTTTCGACCTCAACGGGAAATGGGTCCCGCTCTACAACATACACAAGACCTTTGCCGGCCTGCGCGACGCCTGCCTGCAAACCGGCAGCAGCCAAGCCCGGACGATGTTGGTCAAGCTCACCGACTGGTGGCTCGACCTCGTTTCGCAACTGAGCGACGACCAGATACAAGAGATGCTTACCAGCGAGCACGGCGGGCTGAACGAGGTATTTGCCGACGTAGCTGCGATAACCGGCGATGAAAAACACCTGCAACTGGCCCGCCGCTTCTCCCACCAGGAGATACTGCAACCGCTGCTGCGGCACGAAGACCGCCTCACGGGCATGCACGCCAACACCCAGATACCGAAAGTCATCGGTTTCAAGCGAATAGCCGACGTGGGAGATGATGCCTTGTGGAGCGAAGCTGCCGCCTACTTCTGGAAGAGTGTCGTCGAGAACCGTACCATCTCCATCGGAGGCAACAGCGTCAGAGAACATTTCAACCCGACCGACGATTTCAGCAGTATGCTCCACAGCGAACAAGGCCCTGAGACCTGCAACACCTACAACATGCTGCGGCTCACCAAGATGCTCTACGAGACCAGCGGTAACCCGCATTACATCGACTACTACGAACGGGCACTCTACAACCATATACTCTCGACGGTAAACCCCGTGCAGGGAGGGTTTGTATACTTCACCCCCATGCGTCCGGGACACTACCGCGTATATTCCCAACCGCAGACCTCCTTCTGGTGCTGTGTGGGTTCGGGGCTCGAAAACCACGCCCGCTACGGCGAAATGATTTACGGACACAGCGACGACACGCTCTATGTCAACCTTTTCATTCCGTCGGTCCTGCAATGGGGAAAAAGCGAAATCGAACAGCAGACGGCTTTCCCCGAGGAGGAAGGGACGACCCTGGTCATTCGCCGACAGAAAAGCCGGCGGAATTTCACGCTCCGCTTCCGCCTTCCCGAATGGGTCGATGAGAAAGAGGTGCAGCTGTCGGTAAAC
Organism: Candidatus Caccoplasma merdavium; assembly: GCA_018715595.1. Taxonomy (NCBI): domain Bacteria; kingdom Pseudomonadati; phylum Bacteroidota; class Bacteroidia; order Bacteroidales; family Bacteroidaceae; genus Candidatus Caccoplasma; species Candidatus Caccoplasma merdavium. Next base: position 12,479 of record DVLI01000001.1, read on the forward strand.
GGCACACCGCAACCTGTTGAGGTTGTCGACGGATACATCACACTCACCCGCACCTGGTCACAAGGCGACAAGGCCCGGTTGCGCCTGCCCATGCACCTGCAAGCCGTGGCCCTGCCCGACGGCTCGGCCAACTACTCGTTCCTTTACGGTCCCGTGGTACTGGCGGCACAGATGGGCAAGCAGGAACAAACCGGCCTCTTTGCCGACGACAGCCGTGGCGGGCACATAGCCGCCGGGAAACGGCTACCCCTGCAAGAAATGCCTGTCGTGGTAAGCGAAGAAGCAACCCTGCTCTCGCATCTCGAAAAGGTCGAGGACAGCCCCCTCACCTTCAAACTGCACGATGTATATCCACAACGCTATGAGGGAATGGTACTACAACCCTTCTATCGTCTCTACGAGTGCCGATACATGGTCTATTGGCCAGTGATTAGCGATACCGAGCTGCAAAACCGTATAGAACATCTGGCGGCCGAAGAGGCCCAACGAGCCGTCCTCGACGCCATCACCACCGACAAGGTCGTGTGCGGCGAGCAACAACCCGAGAGCGACCATGCCGTGCAAGCCGAGCAATCGCGCATCGGCGACGATGAAGGTTGCCATTGGCGCGAAGCCAACAAGTGGTTCAGCTACCGCATGAAAACAAGGGAGGGAGCAGCCAACCGGGTCTATATGGTCTATCGTCCGGAGTTCCGAAGAGATGCCCGCATCGAAATAAACGGGCAAGAGGTGGGGATACTCACCGACAGCCGCTTGTCGGACACGGCCGTGGCCGAGATTGAAATTCCGCAAACGATGCGCGGAGAAGAGGAACTGACGATACGCATAAGCAAAGGGGTGCAAAAGGTGACCCCACACATCTACGAAATACGCCTCATCGCCCGATAGTCGGTGGTAAAGGCGAGGCCATGCCGAGCCATCATTTCGCCACGGGCCACTCGTAACAGCAGCAACGGTCGGCGCCGGAGACCCCATTCGGGATTTTACCTTCACTTATGGTATAAAACGCGGACCCACCCCCGAAAGGGCTGGCCCGCGCTTTTATTTCATGCATATCACTGAGGGGTGGGCAAACATGTGCACTGCATAAATAGCGTCGACAAAGCATTTTTTCAAAGAATATGGAAACTCGCCGAAACTTTTTGACCTCCTTCTTCGTCTAAATCATAAAAAAGGCTTTCATTTGTTACACCCGAACTTCTCGCGTCATGAAAAAATCGGTCCTCTCATTTGTGCTCACAACCCTGCTGTTGTTCGGCAGCACATCGTTCACCCCCACCAATGCCTCACCGTCGAGCCGCAGCAAGGCTGACGACACAACGATAACAGCCGGTAAGACATACCAGACCCGAAGCGTCGAGGTCGAAGCCTTCAATGCCATAACGGCCGGCTCGGCGATAGACGTCGTCTACACTCAGGCCGAAGGAGAACCCACGGTCGAGATTTATGCCCCGACAACATCATCGACCATATCACCGTCGAGGTAAAAGATGAAACACTGGTGATAGGACAGGAAAGCCATATCCGTATAAAAGGGAGATGTCAGAAAGTAGTACGCGTGTCGGCTCCCGCCGTGCAACGCCTCCAATCATCGAGTGCGGGCGACATCATACTGAAAAACGGGCTGACCACAACCGGTAAAGTAGTAATAAAAGCCAGTAGCGGCGGCGACATCACGGGCGAAGGCATCGTCTGCACCGACCTGCATATCGACGCCAGTTCGGCGGGGGATATCCAACTGAAAGAGATTACCTGCACCCATATCGAGGCCAAGGCCAGTTCGGCCGGCGACATCGAGCTCTCGGGACGATGCGAGAAGGCCATCTACAAGGCATCGAGTGCCGGCGACATAAACGCAAAAAAGATGGAAGCCGTCGACGTAGATGCAACCGCCAGCTCGGCCGGAGACATCAGTTGCCATGTATCGGGCCGGCTGACAGCCCGTACGTCGAGCAGCGGAGAAATTTCCTACAAAGGCAACCCGTCGACCATCGACTATTCTCCTAAAAAAGGGTTAAAAAAAATCGATTAAGAGAGGACAGCCACACAGCCATTTCACTATCTTTGCATCGTTGATACATCATTTAATAATTAAAAGAAAAAACTATCATGAAAACGATGTTCCGATCGCTCCTGGTCAGCGCGATCATTCTGTTGAGCATGACTTTCACCTCATGCAGCAAAGACGATGAACAATTCGGCATAATCGGTAGCAGCGACAATGCCGAGATGATAATCGGTGAATGGTATTTCACGGGAAACATTGCTCCCTCACTCGTTCTCAATGCCGATGGCAGCTGTGCCATTTACTACGATTCCAGCTCCATCAGAAACGACGGTACAGGAAATTGGGTTTACGAGAAAGATTCCCGCACGCTGGTATGCATCATATACAATAGCGACGGCTCGGTGAACACATCGTTTACCTACTCTGTAAAAGCCTTGACCGACCAGATATTGACCGCCGAATGGTCTTCGGTCAAATATGGAACGAGAACCGATACCTGGATAAGGAAATAACAGCGCAATTTACAAAATTGGAAAAAAGTGCCGGTAAATACAATTTATCGGCACTTTTCGAGTTTATTGATTGAGCCTCGCCGAAAAGCGGTGCTCCATTCATGCGCATGAAAAATAAACGATACCTGCTCCTCCTGCTGATGGTGCTGCCGAGTATGGGTCTGTTGCGGGCGCAAGACGACACGCAACTGAGCCAATACTGGGCCATGCCGTCGTATTACAACGCCGGAGCCGCCGGTATCTACGAGAAACTGAACTTGCGCGCCGCCACCCGGCAGCAGTGGGTGGGAATGCCGGGCGCACCCAAGTCGTTCCTGGCCTTGGCCGACATGCCGTTGCGCTTTCTCAAAGCCGACCACGGCGTGGGCCTCATGCTGGCCAATGACAGCTACGGACTCTTCAAGACTACATCGCTCGGACTGCAATATGCCTACAAGGTGCGGCTGTGGGGCGGACAACTGAGCCTCGGCCTGCAACTGGGGCTCGTCAGCCAGACATTCGACGGCACCGAAGTTTTTATTCCCGAAAGCGATTACCACCAGCAGACCGACAATGCCATTCCCACGACCGAATTGCAGGGTACGGCCTTCGACGTGGGGTTTGGCATGTACTACACCCATAAATATTTCTACGCCGGGCTCTCTTCGACCCACCTCACACAACCCACCATTTCGTTCGACGAAAATTACGAAGGCTCCATTACCCGCGCATATTATTTCATGGCCGGAGGCAATATTCCCCTGAGAAACGCGTTATATGAAGTGCAGCCGTCGATGATGGTGAAAACGACCTTCCAGATGACGCAAGCCGAGCTGACCCTGCGGTTGAAGTATAACCGCTTCATCTGGGGCGGATTGGCCTACCGATGGAAAGAAGCGGTAATCTTCATGGCGGGCTGCGAGTTCAAGAATTTTCTGCTGGGGTACTCCTACGACTACTCCACTTCGGCCATACAGAAAGCATCGAGCGGCAGCCACGAGGTTTTCGTCGGATACAGCATGAAACTCGAACTATCGAAAGGGAAGAAAAACAAACATAAAAGCATAAGGATTTTATAAACATGTATATGAAACGATACATCTCATTCCTCGGCCTGGCAGCACTACTGAGCGGCTGCGCCGCCACAGGGAGCTCCAACGGCGGAGAACTCACCGGCGTGGGCGGCATGGCTTGGGGCGAACCCACTCCTTACGGCATGGTCTTGGTGAAACGAGGGTCCTTTGAAATGGGGCACAACGAGAGCGACAGCCTGTGGGGCACACGGCCCAACGCCCGTTCGATTTCGGTTGATGCCTTTTGGATGGACGATACCGAAATCACCAATTCGGAATATAAGCAATTTGTATATTGGGTACGCGACTCCATTATCCGTGAACGGCTGGCCGACCCGGCCTACGGCGGCAACGAGACATTCAAAATCGAAGAAGACCGCGATGGCAACCCGGTGACCCCGCACCTCAACTGGGCCAAAGCCATTCCCTGGCGCAATCCCACCGAAGATGAGGCCCGCGCCATCGAGAGCGTGTACCGCATCGACCCCATCTCGGGGAAACGGGTACTCGACGTTGCCCAACTCAACTACCGCTACGACGTGTATAACCACACCGAAGCCGCCAAACGCCGCAACCGCATGGACCCGGCGCGCCGCATACTCAATACCGACATCACACCGAGCAATGCCGAAATCCTCATTTCGAAAGATACGGCCTATATCAATGACGACGGACAAATCGTCACCCAAACCATCATACGGCAACGCCAGAGCGAATTTGACTTCCTCAACACCTACATCATCAATATCTATCCCGACACGACCGTGTGGGTCAACGACTTCGACAATGCCTACAACGAGCCCTACATGCGCATGTATTTTGCACACCCGGGCTACAACGACTATCCGGTCGTGGGTGTGTCGTGGGAGCAGGCCAATGCCTTCTGCGTATGGCGCACCAACCTCCTCCGTTCATCGATGATGCAAGACCGCATGACCGAGCCTTACCGCCTCCCCACCGAAGCCGAATGGGAATATGCGGCACGAGCCGGCAAGAATGAGAACAGCTACCCGTGGGACGACAACGGAACCCTGACCGACAAAGGTTGCTTCTATGCCAACTTCAAACCCATGAAGGGCAACTACCTGCAAGACGGGAACCTGATTACCTCCCGCGTCGGCATCTATCCGCCCAACGAATTCGGCCTCTATGACATGGCCGGTAACGTATCGGAATGGACCTCGACCGCCTACACCGAATCGGTCGACCGCTACACCAGCGACATGAACCCCGACTATCGCTACAATGCCGCCAAGGAAGACCCCTACCGCATGAAACGGAAAATCGTGCGCGGCGGCTCCTGGAAAGATGTGTCGAACTTCGTCCGCTCCGACATTCGCATGTGGGAATACCAAAACGAACAACGCTCCTACATCGGATTCCGCTGCGTGCGCACACAAGTGGGATTTGCCAAAGGTCGCAGAAATTAAAAAACGAACAAACTGTTAGCCATTATGGGAAAATACAAGAGATATAAAAACAGCATCGAAAAATTCCTCTCAGGTGACTCGGGAAAACGATTTTTCAACTTTGCATACAGTATAGGCGCCGCCATCGTCATTTGGGGTGCCCTCTTCAAGATACTGCACCTCCCGGGCGGCAATGTCATGCTCTCGATAGGCATGGGCGTGGAGGTCCTGATGTTTATCCTCACCGCCTTCGACCGCCCGGCCAAAGAATACCACTGGGAAGAGGTGTTCCCCGTGCTGGCCTCGAAAGACCCCGAAGACCGTCCCGACTTCAAGGGCGGTAACGGCGGTGGCATCGTCATCAATGGAAACATCTCGGGCGACGGCGGCGTGGTCGTCTCGGGCGACGATGCCCGGCGCATCGCCGGCATTCCCTCGAACATCGACGTGAGCGAGGAAGATACCAAGAACCTCTCCGACAGCATACAGAAACTCTCGGCAGCCGCCGACCAGATTTCCCGCATGGCCGAGCTTACCGACGCCACCCAAAAATATCTCGACCAGATGGCCGCCATCTCGGAACAGATGATGCAGTTCCGCCAAGCCACCCAGTCGCTCACCGACGTGTCGAACCTCCTGCTCGACTCCTACCGCAACATCACCGACAACAGCGACGGCATCACCAACAACACCCAGGGCTACGTCGAACAGATGGAATCGCTCAACCGCAACATCGCCGGGCTGAACACCATCTATGAAATACAGTTGAAGAGCATCAGTTCGCAGCTCGACAACATCGACCGCGTGAACGTGGGCCTGCGCAACATACGCGAGATGTATGAAGGCTCGATGCACGACAGCTCGCGCTACTGCGAAGAGGTCGAAAAGATGACCCGCTACATGGCACAACTCAACTCGGTATATCGCAATATGCTCACCGCCATGACGGTCAACATGTATAACCAACCGGCTCCCCGACAGGAACAACCGCAAAACCCGACTTCGACCGAGGATACCCCGGGTAACGCATAACCCACCCAGCAAAAACGGAATATGGCATCACACAACTCAAATCTGTCGCCCCGGCAAAAGATGATAAACCTCATGTATATCGTCTTGACCGCCATGCTGGCCTTGAACGTGTCGTCGGACGTCCTCAACGGATTCCGGCAGGTCGAGGAAGGGCTGGTGCGCACGACCGAGAACGTCGCGGCACAGAACGAGTCGCTCTATGACGAACTGTCGACCTACTACCACAACAACCCCGAGAAATCGGGCGAGTGGTACCACAAGGCGACAGCCGTGCACCAGCATACCGACTCGCTCTATGACTACATCGCGACCTTGAAACAACGCATCGTGCGCGAAGCCGACGGGAAAAATGGCGACGTCAACAACATCGAACGGCAAGACGACCTCGAAGCCGCCTCGTTCATCATGCTCTCCCCCACGACACGCGAGGGGCGCAAACTGCGCGAAGCCCTCATCGGATATAGCGAAATGGTGAACGAAATGATCAGCGACACGGTAAAACAACGGCTCATCAACGAATACCTCTACCCCCGCATGTCGAAAACCGCCGTGGGCGAAAAGAAAACGACCTGGGAAGAAGCCAACTTCGAAAACATGCCGGTCATCGCAGCCATCACGCTGCTCACCAAGATTCAAAGCGACCTGCGCTCGGCCGAAAGCGAGATTCTGCACACGCTGCTGAAAAACATCGACAAGGGCGATGTGCGTGTAAATCAACTCAACGCCTATGTCATTCCCTCGTCAAAGACCGTGATTCGAGGCAGCAAATACTCGGCCAACATCGTGCTGGCAGCCATCGACACAACAATGGCCCCCATCATCAACATCGGTGGCGAGCAACTGCCCCAAAGCAAGGACGGGCTCTATGAAGTGACCTGCAACCGCTCGGGCATCTACACCATCGACGGGTACCTCGAAGTGCCTCACGGCGACGGTTCGTCGACCCAGCACCCCTTCCACACCACCTACACGGTGGTAGAACCCTCGGCCACCGTCTCGGCCACGATGATGAACGTGCTCTATGCCGGCATCGACAACCCGCTGAGCATCTCGGTACCCGGTGTTCCCAACCACGCGGTATCGGCTTCGGTCACGGGCGGACGCATCACCCGGCAAAGAGACATCTGGCAGGTGCGGCCCTCGAAAGTGGGCGAGGACGTCGTCATCACCGTAACGGCCAACATGAACGGCCGCAACCAGGTGGTGAACACAACCACATTCAGGGTGCGCCAACTGCCCGACCCCATGCCCTTCATCGCCTACAAGGACGACAATGGGAACATACAGCGGTATAAAGGCGGCCGCCCCTTCCCCAAAGCCCGCCTGCTCGCGGCTCCTGGCATAGAGGCCGCCATCGACGACGACCTCCTGAATGTCGAATATACCGTGTTGAGTTTCGAAACCGTATTTTTCGACTCCATGGGGAACGCCATACCCGAAGTATCGGACGGCAACAAGTTTTCACAACGGCAGAAAGACAGTTTCCGCCGACTCTCGCGCGGCAAACGCTTCTACATCTCCCGTGTGAGGGCCATCGGTCCCGACGGCATAGAGAGAGACCTCTCTCCCATCGAAATCATTGTAAACTGATAGTAACGCACAAGTAACATATGAATATGAAAATCACGGTAAAACATCTGTTGGTCCTCCTCGGCCTATGTGCCGTACTCCCGATATGCGAGGCACAAAACACGGTGGTACGCCGTAGCAGTACGGCAAACAGTAGCAGAGCCGGACAAAGCGGACTCACCACGAGAGCCAGAACGCTCTACCAGACAGAGGCCGCCTCAGAAGCCGACGTACCTTGGAGCCGCAGCATCTATCGACAAATAGACCTTACCCAAGAAAAGAACATGCCCCTTTATTACCCCGAAGAGGTCATCGACGGACAGGAAAATCTGTTCCGGGTTCTGCTGGGTCTTGTCGCCACCAACAAAATCACGGTCTATGAATACCTCGACGGCCGCGAAATATTCACCGAAGAGTACGAGGTGAAAGTCGAAGACATGCTCGAACGCTTCCACATCTTGTATGAACTGAAAGCCGGCCGCACGGCCAAACGCAACACCTACATCATCGAAGAGAGCGACGTGCCGTGCAACGAGGTGTTGTCGTACTATGTGAAAGAGAAATGGATATTCGACCAGCGTTCCTCGACCTGCTACCCGGTCATCGAAGCCATCTGCCCGGTACTGCACCGTGTGGGCGATTTCGGGGGAGAACCCATACGCTACCCGATGTTCTGGGCCAAGTATGAAGATATCCGTCCTTTCCTGGCCCAACACTACATCATCACCGACAACATGAACAACGTGCGCAACTATACCTACGACGATTTCTTCAAGCTGCGCATGTTCTCCGGTGAAATTTACAAGACCCAAAACCTGCAAAACATGTCGCTCATGCAACTCTATCCCACCCCCGAGGCCCAAGACAGCGCCCGGCAGGTCATAGAACGCCAGCTGCAACAGTTCGACAACAGCTTGTGGGTAGCCGACACCGAAGAGGAAACAACGACATCGAAAAAATCGGCTCGCGACGAAGTGAAAAGCGAAGCGACGGCCACAGACGTCATGGCCGAAGAGCCGAAAGCATCGACACGTTCATCGAGAGGTACCGTGAAAAACGATGAACCGAAAGCCTCAAAAAGTAGTCGTACCAAAACCGTAAAACAACGCAGCAGCAGTCGCAGCTCGGCTCCCACCTACTCGGTGCGCCGCACCCGTTGACAAGAATCAATAACTAAACGAACAGAGGCAGTAACCATACTTGATTTTTGGTTACAGCCTCTGTTCGTTTATACTACACATCGAGCGGCAAAAAAGAGGCGGCAAGATATCGCCTTTAAGAAAGAATCGTTACATTTGTAGAGTGTACCTCCGGCCTTTCCCGCGAAGCCATGGTACAACAACACAAAAAATTTACGATTATGAAAAAAATCATCAATCCCTGGCTACACAAGGAGGGATATTACTGTTTTGGCTGCGCCCCCAACAACGATGCCGGCGTAAAGATGGAATTTTATGAAGACGGCGACGAGGTGGTGAGCGTGTGGAAACCCCAACAGAAATATCAAGGTTGGATCGACACCTTGCACGGCGGCATACAGGCCGTGTTGCTCGATGAAATCTGCGCATGGGTCATCTTGCGCAAATTGCAGACGACGGGGGTCACGTCGAAAATGGAGACCCGCTACATGAAATCGATTGCCACGACCGACCCCTATGTCATACTGCGGGCTCATATCACAGAGCAAAAACGCAACATTGTCTTTCTCGAAGCGACCATAAGCAACACCAAGGGTGAAGTATGTACCAAAGCCGTGTGCACCTACTTCACCTTCTCTCCCGAAAAAGTGCGTGACGAGATGCGCTTCCTCGGTTGTGAGACCGAAAACGAAGAGGTCAACCCGCTGCCATAGGCACCGCTTCCGGCACCCGGCTATCCCGACTTTTTTATACCCCCTTCATGCCACAAGGCCCCGCTCTTTTCGCAAGAGCGGGGCCTTGGCTTTATATCGAAGGAGAAGGCGTCAATAAGCTTTTTCCTCGCCGTGTATCATGTTGGAAACGGTCTTGAATATGATGCGCACATCGAGCCAGAAGCTCCAATGTTCGAGGTACCAAATGTCGGCCTGCACGCGACCAGCCATCTCCGAGAGTTTCTTGGTCTCTCCGCGGAAACCATTGACCTGAGCCCAACCGGTAATACCGGGCTTCACAAAGTGACGCACCATATAGCGGTCGATAAGGTGGGAGTATTCTTCGTTGTGTTTGAGCATGTGGGGACGCGGTCCCACAATACTCATATCGCCCTTGAACACGTTGATAAACTGCGGCAACTCGTCGAGGTTGGTCTTGCGCAGGAAATTGCCCACCTTCGTCTTCCGGGGATCGTCCTTGGTCGCTTGCAACGTATCGCTTTGCGCATTGACCTTCATGCTTCGGAACTTGATGCACTCAAAGACCTTACCGTCCAGTCCGTTCCGTTTCTGTTTGAAATAGATGGGGCCGGGCGACGAGAACTTGATGGCAATGCCCACGGCAATGTATATAAACGGATAAATCGTGCACAAGAAAAGGCCCGAAACCACTATATCGAAGAGACGTTTGACAAAGCGTTTGCCGGGGCTGCTCAACGGCTCCCGGCGAATGGCCAGTACGACGACATCGTCGAAAGTTTCCATCACCATATTGCGTTTCAAATAATTTCGCATATTGGGAACGCTGTAAAAGCGGATAAGATTCCCTTCGCAATAATCGATGATGGGCAATATGTCGGCCGCCCGGTCGGAAGTCAAACCGCAATAAAGCTCTCCAATATCGTTGTGCCGGGCAAGCCAAGGAAGCGTATCGGCGACATTGCCCAACTTCACCACCTTCGGGGGAAAGCCGACCAACTCTTTATCGGTAAACACCCCCAAGAGATTATACCCCATAAAAGAGACCTGCATTTTTTCGGCAATCTCTTTCAGGTTGTCTCCATCTCCGACAATGACCACATTTACCGTATCGCGCTTTCTTATACGCAAATTCTGAACGATACGGCGCAAGAACAGGCGTTCGAGTGAGACGAATATGAAGAGCAACAAATAATAAAGCAACATGAGTTTCCACGACTGGGAGAGCGTGTTGTCCATGTAAGAAAGGAATGCCATGATAAGGAAATGATCGATAACAAGCCGCATTACTCTTGCCAACACATGTTCGGTTCTGACAATACGGTTGAAAAGGACCACTCCGGTCAACTTGAAGCAAATGACATAAAAGACATTGACCGTAATCCAATGATGTGGGTCGGTCATGTCGATGACATGCCACGACAGGTAGTTAGCGAGTGCATAAAGCAACCAGTAAAGACCATTCGCGACGAGCAAGTCGCCCAATAAGGCAAGGAATTTATAGTAGGGATAGTTCCGCGTCGAGGAGTAACTGTTGAGCATACAATTCTTTTTTTGTCTGTTGAGGTACCGTCATGAATCTTTGAGATTCCCAAAAACAGGACCTTTCCATTCCACCAAACTTCTTATAACACAAAAAACATATTCTATTAGAGAAGAGATATTTCTCTCCTTCAAAATTTTCCCCTTTCGTCATCACCTCCCTACATAGAAGAGATGCGACAACAACATCAGTAGGACAAAAATACAACACCAAAAAGATTCTCACAAATTTCTGCTCTTTTATTTTATAAAAATATTTTTCAAGCTTTCATACCGAATGCAAAATCAGTCCTAAACACTACTAAAAATCAATATATTACAGTTCGCATTTCATGATAATATTTTTTGAAATCGGTATATTAACCCCATCAAACGGCAAAAAGCACAAAATGGCTCCCCGAAAAAGGGGCGCAAATCGGGGAAACAGGCAAAAGTGGAGGAAAACAAATGCGGTAGATGTAACAAAAAGTCGAAAAAAGTATAAAGTATCGCTTATAATATGCCGCTGACATGGTATTCTCGAAATAAATGCCTATCTTAGCTACGCAGACTCTTGCCCGGCCCCCCTACAGCAGGAGATGCAGAAACGACGACCGATGTCGAAGGGCATTGCTTTTTTGCTTTCACGGCGAAATCAAGAAACGATTATGGGAAATCAAGTAGAAATCATTTGTAAAAACAACGGTAAAACCCTTCTTGTCGATGAGGGTACGGCACTCATCGACATCTATAAGAAGGCCGGTGTAGAACTGCCTTACGAGGTACTGTGCGCACAGGTAAACAACCGCACCCGCGACCTGTCTTACCGGGTGTACCAGCCCAAACAGGTGGACTTTGCCGACGCGTCCCACATCATGGGAATGCGCATGTATGTACGCTCGCTCTGTTTTGTTCTCTACAAGGCGGTCACCGAATTATACCCCGGCACTCGATTGCGCATCGAGCATTCGGTTTCGAACGGCTATTTCTGCTGTCTCAACCAAAGAGAGGAAATTCCCGACTCCACGGTGGCGCTTCTCAAAGAACGCATGCACGAAATCATCAAAAAAAATCTGCCCTTCGAGCGCATACAATCGGCAGCCGATGTGGCAATAGAGCACTTCAAGTCGCAAGACATGATAGACAAGGTCGACCTCATCGAAACCCTGCAACCGCTCTATGCCACCTATTACAAACTGGGAAATCTCTACGACGTATATTATGAGTACCTGTTGCCTTCGACGGGATACCTCAAAGTCTTTGACTTGATAAAATACCACGATGGCATGCTGCTCATTCCGCCACAAAGGAAAAACCCGAATGAACTCTCAGAGGTCATTCCGCAAGACAAGATGTTCAACGTATTCAAAGAGAACCTCAAAATATCTGAAATCGTCGGGCTGAACAATGTGGGCGACATGAACCGTTCGATATTGAGACATACCTCGGGCGACTTGATAAAAGTAACCGAGGCGTTGCACGAAAAACAGATTTCCCGCATCGCCGACCAAATCACGGCACGCCACAACAGCGAGAAGGGCGGGGCCAACATCATTCTCATATCGGGTCCGTCCTCATCGGGAAAAACGACATTCTCGAAACGGTTGTCGATACAACTCATGACCAACCTGCTGATACCCATTACCATCTCGCTCGACAACTATTTCCTCGACCGTGACCAAACTCCACGCGACGAAAACGGCGACTACGACTACGAATCGCTTTATGCCCTCGACTTGGAACTCTTCAACCGGCAACTCAACGACCTGCTGCAAGGCAAGGAAGTGAGCCTGCCCACCTACAATTTCGAAACCGGAAAAAAGGAGTATCACGGCAATACCCTGCGCATGAAAGATTCGGACGTACTCCTGCTCGAAGGAATCCATGCCTTGAACCCGGCACTAACACCCAACATCGAAGCACGGCAAAAATTCCTCATCTATGTGTCGGCGCTCACGACCCTGTCCATTGACGACCACAGCTGGATACCGACGGCCGACAACCGCCTCTTGCGGCGCATCATCAGAGACGAGAAATATCGGGGCACGTCGGCACAGAAAACCATTGCCCGCTGGGCCAGCGTGCGAGCCGGTGAAGAGAAGTGGATATTCCCCTACCAGGAAAATGCCGACGCCATGTTCAACTCCTCCCTGCTCTTCGAGCTGGCCGTCATCAAGCAACAGGCCGTGCCCGCGCTGATGTCGGTACCCGAAAGTTGTCCCGAATATGATACGGCCAAGCATCTCCTGAAACAGCTCTACTATTTCCTGCCTCTCGAAGAGAACGAAATACCCTCGACTTCCCTCCTGCGCGAATTCCTCGGAGGCAGCAGTTTCATCTATTGACACCGACCATGCGCAACGACATCGACGCCGTGTTCACCGATTTCGGAGGAGTCCTTCTTCGTCTCGATTTCAACCGGTGCTTTGAAGCATTCAGGCAACTGGGCGCTACAATGGCACCCGAAGAGGTACTGTTCCGCTCCCCCGCATTTATCGAGGCCATGCACCGCCTCGAAACCGGAGAAATGAGTGGTGACACATTTTTCGCCACCTTACGCGAATTATTGCATCTCTCCGCCCCGAACGAGGCCATACAATCGGCTTGGAACACAATCATCGGAGACATACCTCGCTACAAAATCAATGTCATACGCGAAATACGCCGCCACTACCGCCTCTACATGGTGAGCAACACCAATGCACCGCACTTCGACTACACACGGGAGGTGCTTTTCAGAGAAGAGGGGCTGACGGTCGATGACTATTTCGACAAGCTCTACCTCTCGCACGAATTACATGCATTGAAGCCCAACGCCGACTTCTACGACAAAGTACTGAAAGACAGCGGAGAGAATCCATCGCGAAGCCTGTTCCTCGACGACCTCGCCGCCAACATTCAAGGAGCACAACGAGCCGGATTCCAAACCTGCCTCATCGACCCCGAGGAGAATCTACGGAAAAAGATAGATGAATTATTGGCGTAATCGAAGAAAATGAGCTATCTTCGTTTGCGGAATCGAACCCCAGAGAACACTGCCATGCTCAAACAAGAACAGAAACTTCAACAACGCCAGACTTTGTCTCCGCAACAAATACAGGCCATACGTCTCCTCGAATTGCCCGAGATAGAGTTGGAAGAGCAAATCAAGCAGGAACTCATCGACAATCCCGCCCTCGATGAGGGCGATGCACATGCCTCGGCCGAGGAAGAAAACGACATAACGCCCGAAGAGGACGCCTCGGGCAACGAAAGTGCCGAAGACCTGCTCATGGGCGACTACAACAACAACGACGAAGTACCTTCTTACATCGACCGTGAGATTCCCGGCGAAAATGCGCCCCGCGAAGAGATTCCCGTCTCGGGGGGCACCACGTTCCACGACTACCTGCTCGAACAGCTGCACCTGCGGGAATTGTCCGAAGCCGACAAGCAGATTGCCGAATACATCATCGGAAACATCGACGACAACGGTTACTTGCAGCGTACCCTGCCGGCCATATCGGACGACCTGATGTTCCAAGTGGGACTCGACGTGCCGATCGGGAAACTGAGCGAATTGTTGCAAGTCATTCAAGACTTCGACCCGGCAGGCGTGGGAGCCACCGACCTGCAAGAGTGCCTGAAACTCCAACTCGAACGCCGCCGGGGCACGGCCGCCACACAACTGGCCTATGAGATAATAGACAAGGCTTTCGAGGCATTCAGCAAACGCCACTATGAAAAGATACAACGGCAGTTCGACATATCCGAAGAAGAACTCAAAGCCGCCGTGCAGGAAATTTCACAACTCAACCCCAAACCGGGAAGCAGCTGGAACGACAGTTTTACCGAGAGCATGACCCACATCAGCCCCGATTTCCTCGTCGAGGAAAACGATGGCGAGCTCTCCCTGTCGCTCAACAACAGCAACATACCCACCTTGCGCATCAGTCGCAACTACAACGAGATGCTGAGCGACTACACGGGAAACAGGGCCAACCAGACCCGCGAGAAACGGGACACCCTGCTCTTTATCAAACAGAAAATCGACGCCGCCCAGTCGTTTATCAACGCCATCGAGCAACGGCAACAGACCCTCCTGGCCACCATGCAAGCCATACTCGACCGGCAACGCGACTTCTTCCTCACAGGCGACGAAAGCCGCCTGCGCCCCATGATTCTGCGCGACATTGCCGAAGAGACCGGCTATGACATATCGACCATCTCCCGCGCCACGAGCAACAAATATGTGCAAACGCCCTATGGGGTGTATCCGCTGAAATATTTCTTTTCGGAATCGATGCAAAGCGAGTCGGGCGAGGAGTTCTCGTCGCGCGAAATCAAAAAAATCTTGCAAGAAAGCATCGACAACGAAGACAAACGCGCACCGCTCACCGACGACAAGTTGTGCGAACTGCTGAAAGAGAAAGGCTACGCCATCGCCCGGCGCACCGTGGCCAAGTACCGAGAGCAACTGGGGGTTCCGGTTGCCCGCCTGCGAAAACTCATTTAACATTGAGACATGAAGAAAACGGCTCAAATCTTATCGATACTGTTCCACCCTTACCTCCTGCCGCTCTACGGGGGGCTCCTTGTCGTATCGTACAGTTTTCTCGAAATACTTCCCCTCGCCATCAAGGCGCTCATCGTGGGTGGGATATTCCTCTTCTCGGGTGTATTGCCCATGCTGTTCCATCTCACCCTCTCCCTCTTCTACTGGAACAAAAGCGACAAAAAACCCTATGTGCGGCTCACCGAAATCCTGCTCTACACGGTGTTTCTCTTTTTTGCCGCGTTCTACATGCACCGGCTCAGCCTGCCGTTCTGGGTCGAAAGCTATCTGGCCGGAGCCGGCTTGGCATCGGCCATCGTGTGGATTGTCAACGTCACCGGCTGGCGCATCAGTTTCTTCATGAGCAGCTTGGGAGCTCTCATGGGACTCGTCATTGTCCTGCTGATTGCCGGATTCCCGATACCCGTCGGCCTGTTTGTCCTCCTCATCGCCATCACCGGCATGGTGGGTACCGCCCGACAACTGCTCGACCGCAACACCTTGGCACAGATTCTGACCGGCTGGGCCAGCGGAATCATTGCCGTATTGGTGGTCATGCTACTCATTCAACGACATTTATTACCCTATCTATAACCGACTCTTATGAATCCGATTGTAAGCATTATCATGGGCAGCACCTCCGACCTGCCCATCATGGAAAAAGCCGCACAACTGCTGAACGACTTCGAAATACCATTCGAGATGAACGCATTGTCGGCACACCGCACCCCCGAAGAGGTTGAGACATTTGCCAAGAATGCCGAAGCCCGCGGCATCAAAGTCATCATCGCCGCCGCCGGCATGGCCGCGCACCTGCCCGGCGTCATCGCCGCATCGACCCCGCTGCCGGTCATCGGCGTACCCATCAACTCGTCGCTCGACGGCATGGACGCCCTGCTCGCCATCGTGCAGATGCCCCCGGGCATTCCCGTGGCAACGGTAGGCATCAACGCCGCTCTCAACGCCGCCATACTGGCCGTGCAGATGCTCTCGCTCGGCGACGAGAAAATCGCCGGCAAACTGAAAAACTACAAGAAAGGACTGGCCAAGAAAATCGTCGATGCCAACGAAAAACTGGCTCAGGTAAAATATCCTTTCAAAACCAACTAATCTGTCAACAACTCCGATTGCCGATGCCGGGAGATGCCACAAAGGCTTCTATTGCCCGACGCGGCAATCGTTTTTTATTTTTCGCGCCATGGACCTTTTTAATTACCACCGCCGCCCCACCACCGAAGTTCACATCGGCAACACGCCCCTGGGGGGAGACAACCCCATACGCATACAGTCGATGACCAACACGCACACCCACGAAACCGAAGCCAGTGTCGAACAATGCGTGCGCATCATCGAGGCCGGAGCCGACTATGTGAGACTCACGGCACAGGGTACCCGCGAGGCCGAGAGCCTGGCCGTCATCGAAGAGGAGCTGCACCGCCGGGGCTACCACACCCCGCTGGTGGCCGACATACACTTCAATCCCCATGTGGCCGACCTGGCCGCCGGTATCGTGGAGAAGGTGCGCATCAACCCCGGGAATTTCGTCGACAGTGCCCGCACCTTCAAGCACATCGACTACACCGACGAGGAGTATGCCGCCGAGTTGCAGCGACTGCGCACACGGTTTGTCGCCCTGCTCGACATTTGCCGCGCACACCACACGGCCATACGCATCGGCGTCAACCACGGCTCATTGTCGGACCGCATCATGAGCCGCTACGGCGACACGCCCGAGGGCATCGTCGAGTCGTGCATGGAGTTCCTGCGCGTGTGCCGCGAAGAGAAGTTCGACGACGTGGTCATCTCCATCAAGGCTTCCAATACGGTGGTTATGGTAAAATCGGTGCGGCTGCTTCTGGCCGCACTGGACAAAGAAGAGATGCACTACCCCCTGCACTTGGGCGTGACCGAAGCCGGTGAGGGGGAAGACGGTCGCATAAAATCGGCCGTAGGCATCGGCACGCTCCTGGCCGACGGCATCGGCGACACCATACGGGTATCGCTGAGTGAAGCCCCGGAAGCAGAAATCCCCGTCGCCCGCAAACTGGTCGACTACATCACTGCCCGCGCCGGGCACCCGCACATCGAAGGCTCAGCCTGCCCCGCTCATGATTTCCTGTGCATGGAACGGCGAGAAACTCTCGCCGCAGGCAACATCGGAGGTGGGAAAGTGCCGGTCACCGTTGCCGATGCCAAAGGCAGCGGTGAAGTATCACCCGATTATGTATATTCATCTCGCGAGAAACAGATAATCGCCGGCGGCGACGAGTCGTTCAAGGCCCCGCTTTACACCTGTGGCGAATTGTCCCGGCTGGCAGCTTCGACAGCCGAGGTAAAATTCCTGCAACTCTCCTACCCCGAACTGAACGATGCGGTGTGGGAAACCCTTGCCCGCACAAGCGGTCTCGTCGTCGTGCTCACGACCCGGCACATCAACCCCGTAGGGGAATGCCGCGCATTCTTCCACGCCCTGCTCAACCACGCATGCCGCGTACCGGTCATCGTGCAACTCTCTTACCAGGAAACCGAACTCGAAAATCTGCAAATCAAAGCGGCGGCCGACTTCGGTGCCCTGCTGCTCGACGGTTTTGCCGACGGCATCTGGTTGCGCAACGAGGGGAATATCCCGGCCGGAAAAATCACCGCCTGCATGTATGCCATCTTGCAGGCTGCCCGCCAACGCACCAGCAAGACCGAGTACATCTCCTGTCCGGGTTGCGGACGCACGATGTTTGACCTGACGCAGACCATAGCCCGGGTAAAGGCGGCCACGTCGCACCTCAAAACGCTGAAAATAGGCATCATGGGGTGTATCGTAAACGGGCCGGGCGAAATGGCCGACGCCGACTACGGATATGTGGGAGCGGGCCGCAACCGCATCAGCCTCTACAAAGGGAAAGTGTGCATCGAAAAGAACATTCCCGAAGAAGAGGCGGTGGAACATCTCATCGCCCTTATCAAAACGAATGGTGACTGGATAGATCCGTAAACTTTTATGCCTTCCTATCGGTTATAACATAAGACCTTCCATAAGGAATCATCTCTAAACACTCAACAATATGGTACGTTTTCATACGCCCTTTTGGGCACTTCTCGTGCTACTGACTTTGGCCACCGACCCGGCCAAAGGCTGCACCGGCATCACCCTCAAAACGACAACTGGTACCTCCATCGTCGCCCGCACCATCGAATGGGGCGGCAGCAACCTCAACAGCCGTTATGTCATCGTACCCCGAGGGTATGTCCAATCGTCGTACCTACCCGACGGGAAAAAAGAGGGCATGACATTCAGCGCCCGGTATGGCTATGTGGGACTGGCTGTCGAGCAAGACGAATTCGTGGCCGAAGGCATCAACGAAGCCGGTTTGTCGGCAGGACTCTTCTACTTTCCCGGCTACGGGAAATACCCGGCTTACGACCCGGCCCTGAAATCGAGGAGTATCGCCGACCTGCAACTGGTATCCTGGATTCTCGGTGAATGCGAGACCGTCGACGACGTAAAAAAGGCCGTCAACCGCGTTCGTGTTGTCTCCATCAATCCACAGGCTTCGACCGTACACTGGCGGTTCACCGATACCAGCGGCCGCCAAATCGTGCTCGAAATCATCGACGGGAAAGCGCAATTCCATGACAACACGCTGGGTGTGCTCACCAATTCGCCCGACTTCACCTGGCAAATGACCAACCTCAACAACTATGTAAACCTTGCACCGGGCACAAGCCGGCCCCGCCAACTGGGGAGCGTATCTCTCGCCTCATTTGGAGCCGGGAGCGGCATGCTCGGCCTGCCCGGCGACATCACCCCGCCCTCCCGATTCGTGCGAGCCGCCTTCTACCAATGTTCCGCACCGCCGCAACAAGACGCGGAGCAAACGGTAAGGCAGTGTTTCCAGATTCTCAACAACTTCGACATTCCCATCGGCATCGAATTTTCCGAGGGGGAGACTCCGACCGATATTCCCAGCGCCACGCAATGGACCTCAGCAACCAACCCGCAAGACAAAACGATTTATTACCGGACGATGTATAACAGCCTCATACGCTGCATCGACTTGAAGAAAATCGATTTCGGGAAAATCAAATATCAAGCAACCCCACTCGACAAAGTCGACCGTCAACCGATAGAACGCATATCGATAAAATAAAACAAAGCGCGATGAAATGATTTTTCATCGCGCTTTGTTTACAGGGACAACAGCCCGCCTTATTCACCCAAATAATAAGAAGGAACCGGGGCTTGCGGATAGCCCATGGAACGATGGGCCACATAATTGCGGTAGAGGGCATCTTGCATGAGCGTGACACGCCGGTCGCGCGCCGGTATGTTGGTCGTGTAGATGCGAATCTCACCCGGCAGGGCGGTAACAATCTCTTCGCGCCAATCGCCGAAGAGGTCGGCAATCATGAGTATGTCGCCACGAATGCCATCGGTAACAGTCTCTCCTTTCCACTTCACGATTTTCTGTGAACGTCCTTCGGAAGAAGAGCCTGCCCCCCAACGGCTGCCATCGCCGACAAAGGTCTCACGCAACAGGTCGGCGTCCCACCAAGCCCAGTTGCGGCAAGGGGGAACCGCTTCGTTCTTGCCCAAATAGGTTCCGTCGGCCGCCAGGAGGTATTTGTCGGTGCTTCCCCCTTTACGGTCTTCGCTGGCAAAGCATTCGAGGCCGGGACGCGTGGTATCGATGTCGGTCACCATGCCGTCACCGACATGGAAGGTCTTGTGACCGATGTTCCATATCGACTCGCCGGTGCGCGCATCGACCATGCAGACGCCACGACCCTGGTCGTTCCAAGGCTCAATGCACAAAAACACTTCGAGACCGGGACGATTGGGGTCGATGTCGGTGAGATAGACTTTGTCGGGGTGTCCCAATCCGGCCGACCACAACAGGGTGCCGTCATCGTCGAGCATGCACGACCCGAGCAATATCTCGTCGCGGCCGTCCTCATCGACATCACCGCATACCATGTTGTGGGCTCCCATGCTGCGCACAATGGGATTCTCTTCGTCCCCGTCCCAGCGCCAAGCGCGTTCGAGTCTCGTACCGTTGAGCTGCCAGGCATCGACCACCATGAGCTTGTAGGTTCCGCGGCACGCCAGTATGTAGGGAGTCTTGCCGTCGAGGAAGGCCATGCCTATCTGGTTGCGGTTGCGGCGAATCAGATTGCCATAACGGAAATTTCGCTCGGGCCAATCGACGCGGTCTATCTCCTCGCCGGTCATTCCGTCGAGCACCGAAAGATATTCTTCTCCGGTATCGACACGACCTTTGGCGTCACGCTGCACATTGTCGGGCGCCGTCTTCAAGGCCACTTCGGCCTTGCCGTCGCCATTGAAGTCATAGACGACATAAGGCGAATACCAAATACCGGGCTCTATGCCCTGTCCCAGGTCTTTCGACCACAAGAAGGTACCATCGCTCAGATAGGCTTCGATTTGGTAAGTCTTCCCGTTCAAGTCACCGGGCATGCCGGGGTCGACATTGCTTTCGGGGGTGCGTATGATATAATCATAGACCCCGTCGCCGTTCAGGTCGGCCACGGCCACCTTACCGGCTTTGACGGGACGGTTGAGTTTTATCGACAGGTAATTTTTGCCCGACTCGGGAGCGAAAGCCACGAAAGGCGACTTTTCGAGCACTTTTCCACGTCCGTCGAGAGTGGCCACTTGGTAACGAGCACCTTCGGGAGCCGGCGATTCATCGACGAAATCGGTCGTCGTTTTCAGCGGTTTACGGTTGAGCTTTTTCACCTTGCCGTCCACTTCGCGATATACGTTGAATGCCACGTCGGGGGCATCACTCTGCAACAGTCGCCAACTGAGATAGAGGGTTCCCTCTTCTTTTCCCGGCAAGATTGTCAGTCCGCGGTCGAGACGTTCCCCCACCCGGGTCGTGGCAAACCCTTCGACGGGGGCTTTGGGTTCATGCGAAGGGCTGAGTATTTCGTAATAATAGTGCCGTTCGCGGGAATCTTGGGCATTCGCGCCGACAGGCACACTTCCGAGCAACAAGGCCGCAAGGGCTATCCAAGACTTGTTTTTCATGAGACAGGATTTCGATTAAAAAGGTTAAACTTCGATATATTGAGAAACGAAATAACGATATTCCCGCTACATATCCAATCGTGGGCAGCTAATTATTGTTAATGATGCCGGCCAAGAGCGACGAAGAAGGAGGGCGAAGGAGACAAAGGACAAGGGGGTGGATACTCAAAAATGAGGGAATGGGCAAAACTTTCGACCCCGGGGATTGTTTGTAGGGTATACTTACTTAAAAAAAACGTTTATGGAAATGACAGTAATTTCTTTCTGGGGGAAAAGCCGCTATTGGTGGGCGCTCCTGGTGATCGGGGTACTCTTGATACCCTGTGGCGTGTGGCTGGTGGCAAGCCCGGCAGCCGGATATGCAGCCTTGTCGTCGCTGCTGGGTTGGGCCCTGATTCTGCTCGGTGTGCTCGAACTGGTCATTGCCAGCGACACGGGCCGTCACACACACGGCTGGGGCTGGTGGATTGCCGGCGGCATACTCGACATTCTCATCGGATTCCTACTTGTGGGCAATTTGGTGCTGAGCGAGATTGTCCTGCCCTACTTCTTCGCCTTTGCCTTACTCTACCGCGCCATAAAAAACATCATTGCCGGCATTACCCTCGACAAGGCTTATCAGGGCCGTTGGCTCTATCTGCTTCATGGCATCTTACTATTGGTCGCCTCGCTTTTCTTCTTCCTGGCGCCCTTCCTGGCCACCATCGTCATGGTGTATGTCTGCGCCTTCATTTTCATTTATTGGGGAATCAGCCTCATCGTATTTTCGTTTGACTTGAAACCCGAACGCCGCGCATAACCGCCGGCCATTCTCCTAAAAAAACGAAAAACGCCGATGTGTACCGGCGTTTTTCGTTTTTATTCACTATTCCGGGAGAGCTTTTTTCGCTCTTTAAGACTATCTTTGCCTTTGATTCATTAAACTTTACCGTGGATTTTGTGTCAAAAAAGAAACGACAAAATTCGCAAAGGAAAGGAGGTCCATCATGAAAAATCTTTGCCACATACTGGCGATTGTCTCAATCCTCATCGGAGGGACGGAGATAGCATCGGCTCAATATTGGGACGACTTGTACATACGCCCCAGCACACGCGACGAAATCAGACAACAGAGAGAAAAACAGGCCGAACAGGAACGTGCCGAGGCCGAGAAAAAACGGGCCGAAGCCGAACAGACCTATGTGCCCGACAGCCTGTGGAACGTCGACGCATACAACCGCCGGTATGAAGTACCCGAAGAGACGGCCTATGACCCGGAGGCCACCGTCGAAACCGCGGGGGAAGACACCACCCCGTATGCCGACAACGAGGGGTACTACCTGAACGGTTTCTACGGCACGCAAAGCGACCTCGAATATGCCGAACGCATACGCAAATTCCATAACCCGCGTTTCACGGTACACATCACCGACCCGGCTTATACCGAGATTTATTTCTTGAATTCCAACGATTGGAACGTATATATCGACGGCACTTATGCCTATGTCACCCCCACATGGACCAATCCCTGGTATTGGGACTACATGTGGTCGCCATACAGCTATTGGGGACCGTCGTGGAGATGGAGCTCATACTATTGGGGCTGGGGATACCCCTACTACGGATTCGGTTGGAGCTGGGGTTATCCCTACTATCATCACCATCATCACCATTACGGACCGGCCCCTCGTCCCCCGCACCGACCCGACTACCGCCCCGCCCCGTCTCAACGGCCGTCATACAGCCCCGGCGGGTGGAGTTCCCGTCGTCCCGGCAGCAATACCAGCGTCACCCGGCCATCGGGCACCAACAGCAACCGGGTCATCACCAACTCGCAAAATCAACGGGTACGGCTGGGCAATACCTCGCGGTCGTCGCAACGGCAAAGCACGACCCGGCAAATCGAGACACAACGCAATTATAACCAACGTTACACCCCGAGCTACAACAGCAACTCATCACGCGGAAGCAGCATCAGCAGCGGAAGCAGCGGTTCGTCGAGAGGCAGCATGAGCGGGGGAAGCCGCGGAGGAACCGGCGGAGGCAGCCGCAGCCGCCGATAAGAGAGGGACCGTTTGGAACAATATCGAACGTTTATAAGAGCATATCATCATGTATAAGATAACGAAAAAAATAGGGCTGCTGCTCTTCCTGACCGCCGGATTCGCAGCCAACACCTCGGCACAATCGGCCATCGAGGCGCTGAAACTGACCGATACCGACCTGCTCGGCACCGCCCGCTTTGTAAGCATGGGCGGCGCATTCACCGCTCTGGGTGGAGACATCAGCACCTTGTCGCAAAACCCGGCCGGGATAGGCGTCTACCGCACCAATGAGGTGGTCACGACCCTCACCATCGCCCCCCAATCGACACAGGTCACCAATTTGGCCGGGAACAGCCGCAACAGCAAGACTCGCGTCAACTTCGACAATCTGGGATTTGTGGGCACCTTCAATTTCCGCGGCACCATGCTACGCAACATCAACTTCGGCGTGGCCTACAACAGCCGCAAGAACTACGCCCGCAACTACCGGGTCAATTACAACTCGCTCAACGGCTCACTCACCAACGCCATCGCGGGGCTGTGCAGTGAGAACCCCAATAACCTGCTCACGTCAAACGGGGCTTATGAGAACGGTGCGGCATGGCTCGACGTGCTCGCCTACGACAATTTCCTCATCGCCTACTCCCCCACGGCAACGGCAGCCAACAACAGCTATTACGGCCTGTTTGCCGACGGAAGCACTTCGGGCAACGGATACCTCGATGTGCGGGAAAGCGGGTATAACAACGAATACACCTTCAACTTCGGCGGGAACATCGCCGACCGCGTATTCTTCGGCATCGGCGTCGGGGTGACCGACCTCAAATACGAACTCATATCGGACTATGGCGAAAACCTTTACGGGACAAACGGCGAGACCGAAATCGACGCCACGCTCTATCCCATGACCACATCGGAATATTCGCTCTACAACGAGCTGGTTCTCAACGGGACGGGCGTCAACTTCAAGGCCGGACTCATCGCCTACGTCACCAACTCGTGGCGCATCGGAGCCGCCATACACACCCCCACCTATTATTCGGTGCGCCGCACCGCCTATGGCGACATCATCAACAACTACATTTACCTCGAAAATCAACTCGAAACGCAAGCCCGCTCGCAAAGCGACACCCCGGTGTCGACCCAGCACTTCTCGTTGCGCACCCCCCTGCGTTTCATGGTGGGCACCTCCTACCAGATAGGCTACAAGGCCATCATCAGCGCCGACTATGAATACACGGCCTACTCAAAAATGAAGATGAGCGACGAGAACGGCTATGAAGATGTTTATGCCTATGACAACAGCGACATCGGCAACTACTTGAAAAATACCCATACGATACGCGTCGGCGGGGAATACCGCGTCACCCCGCAGTTGAGCCTGCGGGTAGGCTACTCCTACACCAGCAGCCCCGTCTCGGACGACTGGCTCGACAACCGCGTGTATGTCCCCACGGCCGGCACCTTGCCCAGCTACTCCCTGGGACGCACCAAGAACAACTACTCGGGAGGCATAGGATACCGCTTCCGTCACGTTTACATCGATGCGGCCTACATGCACCGCCGCACCAGCGAAGAGGTCATGGCCTACTCGGCGATTCCGGAGAAAAATATCTCCGGGTCGGAAATTGCCCACTTGATAACGAAAAATAACAATATAATTCTTACCTTTGGGGTGAAATTTTAAGAATAGAACCAAGCGGCTCTTTTTTTCACGAAAGAGGATTTATAATAGAGACAATAAAAACAACCTGAAATAAAACAATGAAAAAACTGATTTTCCTTCTCGGATTCCTCCTGACATTCGGTTTGGGACAAGCACAGATGCAAGACCCGGTTCATTGGAAATTCTCCATGACCGATGTGTCTAAAACCGAAAAAGAGTTACAATTCACAGCCAAAATCGACGACCATTGGCATGTCTACGGATTACACATTCCCGAAGACGGACCCAATCCCACCTCATTCACCTTCACCTCGGTCGAAGGAGCCGAACTGGTGGGTGAAGTAACTTCGCCGTCGAATCTGATTACAAAGTATGACGAGACTTTCGGCATGGAGCTCAACTGGTATGAAAAAGAGGTCACCTTCGTCCAACGCATCAAACTCACCGGCGAGACCTTCACGGTAAAAGGCTATCTGCGCTATATGTGCTGCGACGACCAGTCGTGCCTGCCCCCGACCAGCGAAGAGTTTGAGTTCACTGGGAAAGGACTTTCGGCTGCCGACATAGCAGCTGCCGCCGCCAAAACGGCGCCGAAAAAAGAGGTGAAAAAAGAATCGGCCAAGCCGGTTGAAAAAAAAAATAACGAGACCGTAAAAGCCGAGACGCAACCCGCTACCCCGGCAACCGAGGCTGCCCAACCCGCACAGGAGCAAGTGGTCGAGAACACACCGGCGCCCCAAACGGCAACCATCGATTTGTGGACTCCCGTCATCGACAAACTGCAAGCCCGCGGAGAGACAACAGCCGCGGCCGACACCTCGTTCTGGTTTCTCTTCTTCTCGGGATTCGTAGGCGGCCTGTTGGCCCTTCTCACCCCCTGCGTGTGGCCCATGATTCCCATGACGGTAAGTTTCTTCCTGAAACGCTCCAACAACCGCCGCCGCTCGATACGCGACGCCATCATTTACGGGCTGGCCATCATCATCATCTACGTCGGCCTGGGATTGCTCATCACCGCCATCTTCGGCGCCAGCGCCCTCAACAGCCTCGCAACGAACGCAGTCTTCAACATCTTGTTCTTTGCCCTGCTGGTGGTATTTGCCATCTCCTTCTTCGGAGCTTTTGAACTGACTCTCCCCGCTTCGTGGACTACGAAACTCGACAGCAAGGCCGACTCGACCAGCGGTCTGCTGAGTATCTTCTTCATGGCATTCACCCTGGTTTTGGTATCGTTCTCCTGCACAGGTCCCATCATCGGCACCCTGCTGGTACAAGCCGCCTCGATGGGCGTCGCCATAGGCCCGGCCATCGGTATGTTCGGTTTCGCCTTGGCACTCGCCATTCCGTTCGCCGTGTTTGCCATCTTCCCCTCGATGCTGCAATCGCTGCCGCGCTCGGGTGGCTGGCTCAACTCGGTAAAAGTGGTACTGGCCTTCCTCGAACTGGCCTTCGCCTTGAAATTCCTCTCGGTAGCCGACTTGGCTTACGGCTGGCACATTCTCGACCGCGAAGCCTTCGTTGCCCTGTGGATCATCATCTTCGCCCTGCTCGGTATCTACCTGCTCGGTAAAATACGCTTCTCGCACGACAGCGAGACGCAACATGTGTCGGTTCCCCGCCTCTTCCTGGCCATGATTTCCCTGGCTTTTGCCCTATACATGGTACCCGGCCTGTGGGGCGCTCCGCTGAAAGCCATCAGCGCCTTCGCTCCCCCGTTGTCGACCCAGGACTTCAATCTCTACAAAGACGAAGTACACGCCGCTTTCATGGATTATGACGAGGGCATGGCCTATGCCAAGAAGGTGAACAAACCCGTTCTTATCGACTTCTCGGGCTATGGTTGCGTGAACTGCCGCAAAATGGAGGCCGCCGTATGGACCGACCCCGCCGTGAAAGACGTCATCGAGAATGACTATGTGCTCATCACCCTCATGGTCGATGACAAGGAGTCGCTTCCCGAACCGATAAAAATCGAGGAGTATGGCAAAACCCGCACCCTCTACACCGTGGGTGACCGTTGGAGCTACCTGCAACGCCATAAATTCGGAGCCAATGCACAACCGTTCTATGTGCTGCTCGACACCAAAGGCGAACCGGTAGGCCCCTCCTACTCCTACAAAGAAGATGTTCCCGCCTATCTCGAATTCCTGAAAAACGGATTGAAGGTTTTCAACGCCGAGAACAAACGCTGATACATCACAACCGTCCATAAGAAAAGGGCCGCTCTCCAAGGAGCGGCCCTTTTCTTATTTTATGCACATCGGGAGATGCAGGCAGGCGGTATTAGCCGCGCCGATGAGAAACCCGGCATCAACGACGCCGGTAGGTCACAAAAGAATAGGGATAGGCGTGACGGTCGTCGGCCGGGAAATCCTCCCGCTCCACCTCTTCCCACACAGCGGGGTCTATCGCGGGGAAAAAGGTATCAGCATCGGGAAAATCGTGGTGTATCTCGGTGATGTAGAGCTGCCGGGCATCGTCGATGGCAGCCTTGTATAGAGTCGCTCCGCCGATAATGAAAAGCTCCTCTTCATCGGCGGCCGACGCCAACGCCTCGGGCAACGAAGCATAGGCCGAGACCGTATCGGGCAACTGCCCGGGACGCGACGAGAGCACCACATTGCGGCGACGCGGCAGGGGTCCGGCCGGGAGCGACTCGAAGGTGCGACGCCCCATGACGACGGTATGTCCGAGCGTCAACGCCTTGAAATGTTTCAAGTCATTGGGCAGATGACACAACAAGTCATTGTCTTTGCCTATGGCTCCATTGGCAGCCACGGCGGCTATGAGTGAGAGATTCGTCATAAGGAAGGAATTAAACCGAGACGACACCTTTGATATGCGGGTGCGGGTCATACCCGACGAGGGTGAAGTCTTCGTATTTGAAATCGAAAATCGATTTCACCTCGGGATTCAATATCATCTGCGGCAAAGCCCGGGGCTCGCGGGTGAGTTGCAGATGCACCTGTTCGAGATGATTGGTGTAGATGTGCGCGTCGCCCAACGTATGGACGAAATCGCCGGCTTTGAGTCCCGTCACCTGTGCCATCATTTGCAGCAACAAGGCATATGAAGCGATGTTGAAGGGCACCCCGAGGAAAATGTCGGCACTACGCTGGTAGAGTTGCAGGCTGAGACGCCCGTTGGCCACATAGAACTGGAAGAAGGCATGGCAGGGCGGGAGATTCATGTTGTCGAGGTCGGCCACGTTCCAAGAGCTGACGATGATGCGGCGCGAGTCGGGATTGTGTTTGATGGTCTCCACCGCCTCGGCTATCTGGTCGATGTGGCCGCCCTTGTAATCGGGCCACGAACGCCACTGGTAACCATAGATGTGACCGAGGTCGCCGTTGGCATCGGCCCATTCGTTCCAGATGCGCACTCCGTTGTCTTGCAGATATTTGACGTTGGTATCACCTTTGAGAAACCAAAGCAACTCATGGATAATCGATTTGAGGTGCAGTTTTTTTGTCGTCAAGAGAGGGAAACCCTCTTCGAGGTTGAAGCGCATCTGGTGCCCAAACACACTGATGGTGCCGGTGCCCGTACGGTCGGACTTCTTCACCCCTTCGTCGAGAACGCGTTGCAGGAGAGCGAGATATTGTTTCATGATTTTTCGATATTAATAGCCCGAGCGGTACTTACCCTCGGTACTGTCGTCGATGATACTTAAATAGCTGGCATAACGCGAGGCGCTGATGCGATGCTCTTCGAGAGCCTTCAACACGGCACAGCCCGGCTCGTGGCGATGGGTGCAGTTCCCGAAGCGGCAATCGTGGGAGAACTTGAATATCTCGGGGAAGAAATGCGCCACCTCCTCGGGAGCGAAATCGATGGTTCCAAACCCCTTGACACCCGGCGTGTCGATGATATAGCCGCCATCGGGCAATGGGAACATTTCGGAAAACGTCGTCGTGTGCATACCCTTGTGATGCGACTGCGAGATGGCTCCCGTCTTCAAATTGAGCCCGGGCAAGATAAGGTTTATGAGTGACGATTTCCCGACGCCCGAATTTCCGGCAAAGAGGGAGACCTTCCCCCGCAGCAACGTCCGCAGGGTATCGACGCCTTCGCTGGTGGCGGCAGACACAGAGAGGCACTCATACCCGATGTAGGCATACAAGTCGATGAGCCCGCGCAGCAACTGCATGTCGTCATCGTCGTAAAGGTCGATTTTGTTGAAAACCAATTTCACCGGTATGCGATAGGCTTCGGCTGTCGCCAAAAAACGGTCGATGAAGATGAGATTGGTCTGCGGGTGATTGACCGTAACGATGAGCAGAGCCTGGTCGATATTGGCCGCCAGGATATGCGACTCTTTCGAGAGATTCGACGCCCGGCGTATGATGTAATTCTCCCGGTCGTCGATGGAGACGATAAAGGCGGTTCCCTCGTGATTTGCTTCGATGGTCACACGGTCGCCCACGGCAACGGGATTGGTGCTGCGTATGCCTTTGAGGCGGAAATTTCCTTTGATTTTGCACTCGACAAGCGAGCCGTCATCGGTGCGCACCTGATACCAGCTGCCGGTGTTTTTTATGACTAGACCGTGTTGCATATTCGTCTCTCATAGAGAAAGAGAGGAGCCGCCCCCGGCGGGAGTGAATCCTCTCTCTCATGTTGGTTTCGGAGTTTTTTATACGGTGAGTATCTCTTTTTCCTTGGCGGAGAAAATCTCGTCGATTTTCTTGATGAAACGGTCGTGCACTTTCTGCACTTCGTTTTCGCCGTCCTTCTCCACATCTTCGGGCATACCGTCCTTGATGGCCTTTTTCAGTCCGTCGATGGCATCGCGGCGGGCGTTACGCACGCTCACCTTGGCATTCTCGGCCTCTTGCTTGGCCTGTTTTACCAACGACTTGCGACGCTCCTCGGTGAGCGGCGGCATACGCAGGAATATGACTTCGCCGTTGTTTTCGGGCGTGATGCCGATTTCGGAATTTTGCAAGGCTTTCTCTATTTCCTTGAACATGGATTTTTCCCAAGGCTGTATGGTAATCGTCTTGGCATCGGGCGTGGATACGGTGGCTACGTTACTGATGGTAACCATGCTGCCGTAATATTCGACGCGTACTTGGTCGAGAATACGGGGATTGGCCTTCCCGGCGCGTATCGTGGCCAGGGCTTCGTCGAGGAAAGCAACGGTGAGATTCATTTTATCCTCGGCCTCACTGATGTAAGTTTTAACGTCGTTCATATGATATAGGGTATTATATGTTTCGCGATAGCAAAGATAAACGATTTTATCGAATTGACAACACCTGCCGCCCCATCAATATACAAGGGTGCCGATGTTTTCGCCGGTCATCACCTTTTTGAGATTGCCCACCGTGTCCATATCAAAAACGATGATGGGCAGGTGATTTTCCTTGCAGAGCGTGGTAGCGGTGAGGTCCATCACTTTGAGGCCGCGATTGTAGATTTCATCGTAGGAAATCTTATCGAATTTCGTGGCGGTGGGGTCTTTTTCGGGGTCGGCCGTGTAGATGCCGTCGACACGCGTACCTTTGAGCATCACCTCGGCGCCCACCTCGATACCGCGCAAGGCCGAGGCCGTATCGGTCGTAAAGAAGGGGTTTCCCGTACCACCCGAAATGATGGCTATCTCACCGTGTTGCAACGAGTCGATGGCCCGGGCCGGGCTGTAATGTTCGCCTATCGGGTGCATGGGAGTGGCGGTGTAGACACGGACCCGCTGGCCGATGGATTCGAGAGCCGAGCTCAACGCCAAGCTGTTGATGACCGTGGCCAACATACCCATCTGGTCGCCCTTCACACGGTCGAAACCGCGCGAAGCACCGCTCAGTCCTCTGAAAATGTTCCCTCCGCCGATGACAATGGCTATTTCGATACCAAGGTCGGCGATTTCCTTTATCTGTCGGGCATACTCTTGCAAACGAGTTTCATCGATGCCGTACTGTTTTTTACCCATGAGGCTCTCGCCACTGAGTTTCAAAAGAATGCGTTTATACGGTTGTGCCATAATTATTGTGTTGTTTCTGTTTATCGGCAAAGATAATGAAAGGCAAGCGCAGAAGCAAATGAGAAAAGGAAGTTTTCAGATTGGCATGTCCGAACCACCCTGTCATCTACAAAGATAGCGAAAGGTTAGCGCAAAAAAACAAAACTTGTGTAAGATTTTTTGCCGAGCCACCGCATTTGTCAGTCCGGGCGCAGCCCCAAAATCCAATCCTTTATGAAGAAAGAGTCGTTTCCACGGTAACGTTCCATACCAAAGGCTGCAAACCTTGGATTTCCCGTCAAGCGGGGAATGACAGAGCCCTCACCCTTCAAGTGAAAAGGGAGAAGGGGGACAAAAGGGAAACACGCAAAGACACGCAAATAGGAAAAAGGGAAAACCGCCCTTATCGGGCCGGGAGGGCGGCAGCCGAGAGCGGAAAGAGGGCGAGGAGTGTGTGAGCGCAGCGAGTTCCGCAGCCCCCGAGCGAGGCGTCGGCGTCCGAGCGAAAAAGCCCGATACCGGGCGGCGGTTCTTCTTGGTTCGTTCTTCTCACCGAAGAGAAGAATGAACAAGAAACGCCCCTTGGATTCCCCATCGAGTGGGGAATGACAATGCCATGTGCGAGGGAACTTATCGTCTTTCCTTGAAAAATTCAGTGAGAAGCCCGGCGCACTCCTCTTGCAGGATACCGTGTGTTACGCCGGTTTTGGGGTGCAGGGCTGCGGCGGCAAAGCGGCGGTACCCCCGTTTCTCGTCGCCGGCACCAAAAACGAGCCGTCCCATTTGGGCCCAGCCTATGGCACCGGCGCACATCACGCAGGGTTCGAGCGTGACATAGAGCGTGCATTCGGGCATATACTTCCCGCCCAAGACGTCGGCGGCAGCCGTGATGGCCTGCATCTCGGCATGTGCCGTGACGTCGCGGAGTGTCTCGGTGAGGTTATGAGCCCGGGCTATGATGCGGTCTTTGTGTACAATAACCGCCCCTACGGGTATCTCACCCCGGTCGCGGGCGGCTTGGGCTTCGGCCAGGGCTTGTTGCATATAGTACCGGTCGCGTTGTGCGACCGACGGCTGTTGATTCTCCACGGGCGTCAGTCTTTCAGATAATAATCGATGGTGGTTACGACGCGCACCTGCTTGATGTATGGCGTGTTGTTGTCACGGTCACTGATGACGAACTGGCCTTGATTGGCTCGCCGTATCTTGCCCAACTTGCTGTCGGAGTCTTTGGCAAATTTCTCGGCGGCATTCCGGGCGGCCACCGTAGCCTCTTCAATCATTTCGGGTTTGATGTCGTTGAGGCGAGTAAACTCATATTGTGTCGTGTAGCGGTAATCGTCTCCGGTGATGGCCACCCCTTTTTTCAGCAGGTCGGCTTGCCGGGTGATGAGTTGCCGCACCTTGTCGACTTGTCCCGAAGAGACGGTAATGATTGAGGTTACGTTGTAGCGGTAGTTTATCTCGTTGCTGTTGACGTAACGTTCGGCACGCATGTCGATGATTTGGGGGGCGGCAATCGAAATTTCGGCCTCTGTTATCCCGTTTTCTTCGAGGAAATCGCACACGATACCGTTCTTCCGGTTTATTTCATTGTAGATGCTTGTCATGTCGTTACCGATTTCCTTGAACACCAGCGGCCATATCACACGGTCGGCATTGACCTCGCGTTCGGCGAGACCCTTGACGGTAACGATGCGGTCACGGTCTTTGACGGTGATGATGCCATAACTGAGGATTGCTCCCATGACGATGAGGCCGAGGCCGATGCAGAGCCCCGACAGGGCTTTGTTGAAAGTTTTCATGACATTGTTTTTTATCGTTTGGGACAAATATACAATAATGGATTTGATAACGGGCTTTTGCCCCGTTAATTTTTATGGTAAAGACAAATTGATTATTTTTGTTGGCAAGAACCGATGATATTCGACACCACGACATGGCACGACACAACGAGACGGGAAAGAGCGGTGAAGAACGAGCTGCGGAATATCTCCTTGCCCGTGGGTATGTCGTGCGCGATGTCAACTGGCGCAACGGCAAGTATGAACTCGATATTGTGGCTTGCAAGGACAATGTTCTGGTCGTTGTAGAGGTCAAGACCCGCACTTCGCTCGAATTCATGCGGCCCGAGGAGGCCGTGACACCGGCCAAGTGCCGCCGCATCATCGACGCGGCCGATGCCTATGTGCGCCATTTTGACTTGCCCCATGAGGTGCGGTTCGATGTCATTGCGTTGGTGAAGAAACCCGATGGCACCTATGATGTAGACCATATCGAAGATGCCTTTTTCCCGACATTGCGTTGAATGATTATGGATATAGAGACCTTGCGTGATTTTTGCCTTTCATTGCCGGCGGCGACCGAATGTTTCCCGTTCGACGAGAATGTCTTGGTTTTCAAGGTGGGGGGAAAGATGTTCCTTTTCACCGATTTGAGCGCGGTCGATACATTGGCCAATGTCAAGTGCGACCCCGACCGCGCCCTTCTCTTGCGCGACCGTTATGACTATGTGCAGCCCGGTTATCACTGCAACAAGAAATATTGGAACACGATCGATTACGGGCGAGCTCGCGATTGCGAGATGGAGGCGTGGATATGCCATTCTTATCTCGAAGTGGTGCGCAAGTTCCCCCGACGCGAGCAGCCGTTCTATTTCGACGCCCTCCGAAACATTTACCCGCAATACAGTGAAGCGTATGACCGATGAACATCTGATATATCTGCCCGAGACCGATTCGACCAATGCCGAGATGCGCCGCCGCCTCGCGCTTAATGCGGCACTGCCGCATGGTACGACGGTGTGGACCGATTTCCAGTCGGCCGGCCGGGGACAACAAGGCAACAGTTGGGAGAGCGAGCGGGGGAAAAATGTGCTTTTCAGCGTCTTGCTGCGCCCTTCCGCAATGGCGGCCACCCGCTCGTTTGTGCTCTCACAACTGGTCTCGCTCTCGATTGTCGAGGTGTTGAGCCGCCATATTCCCAGTGTCACGGTGAAATGGCCCAACGATATCTATTGCGGGGACAAGAAGCTGGTGGGCATTCTCATCGAGAACGACATGCAGGGTTGCGAGGTGTCGCTCTCGATTGCCGGCATCGGAGTGAATGTCAACCAGACGCTCTTCCGCTCGTCGGCACCCAACCCCGTTTCGATGGCTCAGGTATCGGGCGCACCCCTCGACCGCCGCAGATTGCTCGACGAGCTTGTCGACACGATTGCGGCAGCCATTGCCGGCTACACTCCCGGCGACGATGAGGCCGTCACGGAGCGATACCGCGAGATACTCTATCGGGGCAGCGGGTTTTATCCTTATTTCGACGTGCTGGCGCAAGAACCCGTTTACGCCGAGGTCGTGAAGGTGGAGCCGTCGGGTCGCCTCACGTTGCGTACCGATGCCGGAGAAGAGCGAAGTTACCTATTCAAGGAAATTCAGTATATAATATGAGAAGAATGATGAAAAATATCGCTTTATATGTAGTGGCGGCCTGGTGCGCCGTTGTGCCGCTGAGTCTTGTCTCTTGTTCGAACCAGGAAGAAGTCGAGCAGGTGAAGTCCGAAAAATCATACACGCTCGATGAAGGAGAGAACCAACTCGTCGTGGAGATACCTTGCCGCCAGGCGTGGACGATTACGGGAGCCAGCGAGTGGTGCGTCCCCTCGACGACTTCGGGTCGAGGAAAGACATCTATTTCGGTAACTGTTGAGTCAAACGGCAGTGAGGAAAACCGCACCTGCACGTTGCTGGCCGTCTCGGACGATACCCGGCATACCATAAAGATAACCCAGTATGGCGCCGGAATCATTACCCTTCCGTTGGTGTTCCATGTCTTGTATGACGACGAGACCGATTCGTTGCAGTACCTCGATCCCCGGCGGCTGGGCGTACTGCTCGAAACAGCCAACGACTGTTATGCCGGAGCCTTTGGCGGCGAGAACCTGCGGGTGAAACTGGCCTTGGCCACCGAAACACCGGCAGGTGAAGCAATGGCCGTCGCCGGGGTGGAATATGTGTTGCGGGACAACGCCGAGATGAACTGTGACGAGTTTATGTACGACAATTCCGGCAAATACGTCAAACTGTTGTGGGATCCCAATCGCTACATCAATGTCATGTGCTATCCTTTCTCGTCGGACCTCGACAATGAGAATGGTGTTGTGCTGGGTATTTCACACTTCCCATATACTACAACCGAAGCTTATCTTCCCGGA
Organism: Candidatus Caccoplasma merdavium; assembly: GCA_018715595.1. Classification (NCBI taxonomy): domain Bacteria; kingdom Pseudomonadati; phylum Bacteroidota; class Bacteroidia; order Bacteroidales; family Bacteroidaceae; genus Candidatus Caccoplasma; species Candidatus Caccoplasma merdavium. The sequence goes on from DVLI01000001.1 coordinate 47,858, forward strand.
CTGACAACCGTTCCTTATGAATATTTGACCCTTGAAAATTTACAATATCCCTATTGCGTCTCACTGAACAGCCGATATATATACGATGAGAGTATGCACTATACGTTGCCCCATGAATTGGGACACTACTTGGGGTTGTATCACGTCTTTTCCGAAGATGATAACGAGGCCATGTGCATCGACTCCGATTATTGCGACGACACACCGAGTTACAATCGTGAAGATTACTTACGATACCTCTCTTGGGCCTCGATGCATCTCCCCTATGATGCATACCTTTCCGAGGCACAGTTGCGGGAAGGGTGCAGCGGCGAGCAGTTCCGCTCGGTCAATGCCATGGATTATAACTACGGTGCGCAGAACCAGTTCACGGCCGACCAGCGTACCCGCGTGCGCCACGTCTTGCGGCACAGCCCTCTGCTGCCTACCGAGCATAACGGTTATATACAGCGCAGTACCTTGCACGACGGGCCTCTCGACCTGCCTATCGTAACCATGAAATAATATGCGTCGGGGCGAAGGGCACAGAGAGATTTTGCGCATAGCCTTGCCGGCCATCGTCTCCAATATCACGGTGCCGCTGCTGGGTCTTGTCGATGTGGCCATTGTGGGCCATCTCGGCTCTCCTGCCTATATCGGCGCGATAGCCGTGGGCGGCATGCTCTTCAATATTTTCTACTGGGTATTTGCCTTCTTGCGCATGGGAACGAGCGGATTGACTTCGCAGGCCTACGGCCGGCACGACCTCGACGAGGTAACGCGCTTGCTGGTAAGGGCCTTTGGCGTAGGTGTGATGGTTGCCCTGCTGCTCATCGTCTTGCAATATCCGTTATGTCGCATGGCGTTTCTTTTTATCGAGGCCACTCCCGAGGTCGAGCGTCTGGCCTCGCTCTATTTCCACATCTGCATTTGGGGGGCTCCTGGCGTACTGGGGCTCTATGCCTTCTCGGGTTGGTTCATCGGTATGCAAAATTCGCGTTTCCCCATGTGGATAGCCATTACGCAGAATGTGGTGAACATTGCGGCCAGCCTGTTGCTGGTCTATGTCGTGGGGTTGAAGGTCGAAGGGGTGGCGTTGGGTACGCTCATTGCCCAATATGCCGGATTCCTGATGGCAATAGTTCTGTGGCGGCGGTTCTATAAGCCGTTGCGCCGGCGCCTCGACTGGCGGGCGTCGTTGGGAAACAAGGCGGCCATGACTGCCTTCTTCAAGGTGAACCGCGACATCTTCTTCCGCACCCTCTGCCTGGTGGCCGTGACGCTCTACTTTACCTCGGCCGGAGCCTCACAAGGGGAGGTCGTGCTGGCGGTCAATACGCTGCTCATGCAGCTTTTTACCCTCTTTTCTTATGTGATGGACGGGTTTGCCTATGCCGGCGAAGCCTTGGCCGGGAAATATATCGGAGCCCGCAACGAAACATCGCTGCATCGCACCGTGCGGCAGATTTTTGCGTGGGGGGGCGGATTGGCGTTGCTCTTTGTCCTCCTCTACGGAGTGGGGGGCGAGGCTTTTCTCTCGTTGCTTACCGACGACCGCTCGGTGATAGCGGCTGCCGACACTTATTTTTATTGGGCCTTGCTTATCCCGGTGGCCGGCTTTGCCGCCTTTATGTGGGACGGCATCTACATAGGTGCCACGGCCACGCGGGGCATGCTGCTGTCGATGTTTGTCGCATCACTGCTTTTTTTCGTCATTTATCTCTCGGGACGTGCCACCTATGGCAACCATGCTTTGTGGGGAGCCTTTATCGTCTACCTCTTCTCCCGTGGTGCGGTGCAGACGCTGCTGGCACCAAAAGTCTTGCGTGTCATGAGATGAAATACCCGGCTCGATGCCGAATCCGTAACAACACAGTCGTGTCTTTCACGACTATTTGCCATTTCCATTTTCTGTCTGTCATTTCCGTTTTCTGTCATTCTCCGCTTGACGGGGAACCCATGAAGGACTTTTCTTGTTCATTCTTCTCTTCGGTGAGAAGAACGAACCAAGAAGAACCGCCGCCCCGTATCGGGCTTTTTCGCTCGCTCGCCGACGCCTCGCGCGGGGGCTGCGGAACTCGCTGCGCTCACACAGTCCTCGCCCTCTTTCCGCTCTCGGCTGCCGCCCTCCCGGCCCGATAAGGGCGGTTTCCCCTTTTCCCCTACTTGTGTGTCTTTGCTTGTTTCTCTTTTGTTCCCTTCACCTTTTTATTTGAATGGGGGCATTGTCATTCCCCGCTCGACGGGGAATCCAAGGGTTTTTTCTGTTCATTCTTCTCTTCGGTGAGAAGAACGAACCAAGAAGAACCGCCGCCCGGTATCGGGCTTTTTCGCTCGGACGCCGACACCTCGCTCGGGGGCTGCGGAACTCGCTGCGCTCACACAGTCCTCGCCCTTTTTCCTCTCTCGTCTGCCGCCCTCCCGGCCCGATAAGGGCGGTTTTTTCTTTTCCCTATTTGTGTGTCTTTGCTGGTTTCCCTTTTGTTCCCTTCTTACTTCACTGGATTCCTGCTCGACGGGGAATCCACGACGGCGGTTCTTTTTCCCTTATCGGGAGACTTTGCCTTTTTCCTTTTTCTCCCTTATCGCTTGAAGGGGGGAGACTGTCATTCCCCGTATGATGGGGAATCCATGGGGTTTTTTGTTCATTCTTCTCTTCGGTGAGAAGAACGAACCAAGAAGAACCGCCGCCCGGTATCGGGCTTTTTCGCTCGCTTGCCGACGCCTCGCTCGGGGGCTGCGGAACTCGCTGCGCTCACACAGTCCTCGCCCTCTTTCCGCCCTCGGCTGCCGCCCTCCCGGCCCGATAAGGGCGGTTTCTCTTTTTTCCCTATTTGTGTGTCCTTGCTTGTTTACCTTTTGTTCCCTTCACCTTTTTATTTGAATGGGGGCATTGTCGTTCCCCGCGTGACGGGGAATCCAAGGGGCTTTTTTGTTCATTCTTCTCTTCGGTGAGAAGAACGAACCAAGAAGAACCGCCGCCCGGTATCGGGCTTTTTCGCTCGGTCGCCGACGCCTCGCGCGGGGGCTGCGGAACTCGCTG
>DVLI01000002.1 GCA_018715595.1 Candidatus Caccoplasma merdavium
TCTTTGAGCTCTTCTCCGCTGACGGCGGGAACGATGGTTTCGGCTCCGATGGCATAAAGTACCCACAGGAGCATGCCCAGGAGGAGGGCCGATGCGGTCTTGTCGATGCGCAGCGGGTGCTCGAGCGCGATCGCCAGGTAGCCGATGATGAACAGTACGGTAATAGCAACTAACATGGTAATTAAATTTTTTAAGTTAAGAAATAAAATTGTATTTCAAATTGCAATGCAAAGGTAGCAAAATAATAAAAACGTCTCTGCGAAGAGACGTTTTTATTTTAATTATTTTTCGCGAACGATGATGTTTATGGGTGTCCCGGTAAAATTCCATTTGTCCCGGATCTTGTTTTCGAGAAAATGCTTGTAGGGATCTTTCACCCATTGCGGAAGGTTGCAGAAGAAAATAAAGGTGGGGACGGGAGTCCCTTTAAGTTGGGTTACATACTTTATTTTCACATACTTGCCTTTGTTTGCAGGGGGCGGATAGTTCTCGATGACAGCGAGCATCTCTTCGTTGAGGCGAGCCGTGGGTACATGGCGATGCCGGTTTTTATACACTTCCGACGCACATTCAAGGACTTTGAATATGCGTTGCTTGGTGAGAGCCGAAGCATACACGATGGGGAAGTCGGTAAAAGGTGCCAAACGGGCGCGTATGGCATTTTCAAAGGTTTTGATGGCTTGTGTGCTCTTGTCTTCGACAAGGTCCCATTTGTTGATGCAGACCACCAGCCCTTTCTTGTTTTTCTGTATGAGCGAGAAAATGTTGAGGTCCTGGCTCTCGATGCCGCGGGTGGCGTCGATCATGAGTATGCACACGTCGGAGTTTTCGATGGCTCGTATCGAACGTATCACCGAGTAATACTCGATGTCTTCATTGACTTTGCCTTTTTTGCGGATACCGGCCGTGTCGATGATGTAGAAGTCGAATCCGAATTTGTTGTATCGCGTATTGACCGAGTCGCGTGTCGTGCCGGCGATGTCGGTGACGATGTAACGGTCTTCTCCTATGAATGCGTTGATGATCGATGACTTGCCGGCGTTGGGACGTCCTACTACGGCAATGCGGGGAATCTCTTCTTCGAGTTCTTCTTCGGTGACTTTGGTGGGGAAGAGGGCTACTGTCGCGTCGAGCAGCTCGCCCGTGCCCGAGCCGTTGATGGCCGATATGCAGAAGGGGTCGCCCAATCCGAAGGAGTAGAATTCGGCCGAGCTGTATTGTGAAGCGTTGTTTTCGACCTTGTTGGCGACCAGCAGCGTCGGCTTTTTGCTGCGTCGCAGTATGGCGGCCACTTTGTCGTCGAGGTCGGTGATGCCGTGTGTGGCATCGACGACAAAGAGTATGACGTCGGCCTCTTCGATGGCGATGGCTACTTGTTTGTTGATTTCTTCTTCGAAGATGTCGTCGGAGTTGACCACCCACCCGCCGGTGTCGACGATCGAAAATTCGTGCCCCACCCAGTTCACCTTGCCATATTGGCGGTCGCGCGTGGTGCCGGCCTCGTCATTGACGATGGCTTGACGGCTTTGGGTGAGCCGGTTGAAGAGGGTCGATTTCCCCACATTGGGGCGGCCTACGATAGCTACTAAATTTCCCATAGTTATCTTGTTTTGTTCAGTTGGCAGAATTATCGGTCTCAGTCGAGCTGGTAACCGAATGTTTTTAGTTTGCTCTCTTTGTTGCGCCAGTCTTTTTCGACTTTGACATAGAGTTCGAGATATACCTTTTTCTCAAAGAAGGCTTCGATGTCTTTGCGTGCCAAGGTTCCCACCTGTTTCAGCATTTTCCCGCCTTTGCCTATGATGATGCCTTTTTGCGAATCGCGTTCGACGAAGATGACGGCCATGATGTGTATCTGCTTGTCGTCTTCCTTGAATTGTTCCACGGCCACTTCGCAGGCATAGGGTATCTCCTTGTCGTAGGTGAGGAGTATTTTTTCGCGAATGATTTCGGTTACGAAAAAACGGGCGGGCTTGTCGGTGAGGGCGTCTTTCTCAAAGAACGGTGGCGAGGGGGGCAACAGCTCTTTGATGCGGCGCATCAGGTAGTCGATGTTGAAGCGGTGCTGTGCCGATACCGGGATTATCTCGGCCTTGGGCAGCCGTTCCTTCCAGTTCTCGACGAGCGTTTCGAGTTGCGACTGGTCTTGCAGAAGGTCGATTTTGTTGATGAGGAGTATGACCGGTATGGTCTCTTGCGAGACACGTTCGAGAAATTCCGGATTTTTGTCGGGGGTTTCCACGACATCGGTGACATAGAGCAAGATGTCGGCGTCGGTGAGGGCCGATTGCGAGAAGTTGAGCATCGATTCTTGCAATTTGTAGTGCGGGGCGAGCACTCCCGGCGTGTCGGAGTAGACGATTTGCATGTCGTCGGTGTTTACGATGCCCATGATGCGATGGCGGGTTGTCTGTGCTTTGGAGGTGATAATCGAGATGCGTTCGCCCACGAGCGAATTCATCAGGGTCGATTTCCCCACGTTGGGATTTCCCACGATATTTACAAATCCGGCTTTATGTGTCATAGTCGTGTAGCTTGGATTGAAAAAAGGCGGCATATCTTGCCGCCTTTTTTGGTTTTTATGAAAAACACTCGACGGGTGTTTCTTCTTATACGGTTTCTTCGTTGTCTTCGTTGTCGGCCGGCGTGTCGGCAATCTCCTGCACGTCTTTGGGATCATATCCCCATTTCAGGTAGACCGAGCCCCAGATGAATCCGGCGCCGAACGAGGTGAGAATGATTTTGTCGCCTTTCTTGAAGTTCTTTTCCCAGTCGGCCAGGCACAAAGGTATCGAGGCGGCGCTGGTGTTGCCATATTTCTCGATGGTGACGATGACTTTCTTGGGGTCGATGTTCATGCGCTCGGCAATGGCCTCGATGATACGGAGGTTGGCCTGATGCGGGATAAACCAGTCGATGGTGTCGACCGAGAGGTTGTTGCGTTGAAGTATCTCTTCCGAGACTTGGAGCATCGACGAGACGGCGTATTTGTAGACGATGCGGCCTTCTTGGTAGACGAAGTGCTCGCGATGATCTACGGTTTCGTGGCTGGCGGGGCGTACCGAGCCGCCGGCTTTCATGTGGAGGAAGGGAAGTCCTACGCCATCGGTGCGGATAAGCGTGTCTTTCACGCCAAAGTCTTCTTCGGTGGCAACCACCAGGGCTGCGGCACCACCGTCGCCAAAGAGCGGACAGGTCGAGCGGTCTTGATAGTCGGTGATTGACGACATTTTTTCGGTGGCAACCACCATTACCTTTTTACACATTCCGCTGCGGATATAGGCCGTGGCGGCTTGCAAGGCAACGATAAATCCCGAGCAGGCGGCCTGTATGTCATAGCAGAAGGCGTTGTTGATGCCGGCTTTGCGGGCTACAATCGATGCGGTAGAGGGAAAACGGTAGTCGGGGGTGGAGGTGGCGCAGATGACGGCGTTGATTTCTCCGGGGTCGGTATTGGTTTTGCGCAATACCTTTTTCACGGCTCGTGAACCCATTTTTGAGCTCCCCAGCCCTTCTCCTTTCAGTATGTGACGGGTCTTGATACCTACGCGGGTGGTAATCCATTCGTCGGTGGTATCGACCATTTTCGAAAGTTCTTCGTTGGTGAGAATGTCTTCGGGCACATAAGAGGCTACGCCCGCAATCATAGCATTTACCATAGCAGTAAAAAAGAAATAAGCACACTAAATATTGTGTGTGTCGAAATATTTAGTGTGCTTTATTAAAGGTTATACAATCAGTTCAAAAGCCGAGAGGGAAGCCTCTCTGGCGCAAAACCTCTAAAAAGTCACACTTTTTAGATGGCTGCTTCTTTCTCGATGGCTTGTTTGCCGCGATAGTAACCGCATTCTCCGCATACGGTGTGATAGATGTGCCAAGCACCGCAGTTGGGGCATACAACCAGGGTGGGGGCTACAGCCTTGTCGTGGGTTCTTCTTTTGGCTGTTCTCGTTTTCGATTGTCTTCTTTTAGGATGTGCCATTTCTGTATAGGTTTAATTATTTGTTTCCTTTTAGTCCTTTCAATGCGTTCCATCGCGGGTCTATGGGTGCCTCGTCGTCTTGCTCCGAGACGGTTGCGCTGTGAACCTTTAACAGGTTTTCCATTTCGGGATTGCACATGCCTTCGGGGTGCGTGTGTTTCAACGGAATGGTGAGGGCGATACATTCATAGAGATACCACGCCAGGTTGATAGTGCCTTCGCTTTCGGGTACCACGATGAGGTTTTCGTCCTCTTCGCTGTACGATTCCCCGAATTTCACATAAAGGGTATTTTCGGTCTCTACCGGCAACTCCATGTCGTCGAGACATCGGTCGCACGGAATGATGATGTGCCCTTTGATGGCGAAGTGCAGCTCGAACGTGTCGCCGGTGCGCTTCAACGTAAGCCCGACATTTACCTCTCCTTTGTCTATCTCGTGAGAGTCGGTTTCTGCAAAGAAGTCTTCGCCGAGGGCATATTCGTAGGTGTGTGTTCCCTCACTCAGGCTTTTTAATGCAATCGTGTATTTGTCGGTCTTTCCCACAGTTCACTGCTATTAAAACCCTGCAAAGGTACAAAAAATAATTGTTCTCGTGCAAAATCCTTATAAAAAAAGATTTTTATCTCGTTTTTTTGTCGCCTCGACGGTTGGTTTTCTTTCTGAGGGTGATGGTGTTACCGTTGCCGTTATGTCCGTTTCATCTCTATGCGGAAAGTCGTTCCTTTGCCGATTTCCGACTCTTTGACGTAGATGCGGCCGTTGTGGTACTCTTCGATGATGCGTTTCACAAGGGTGAGCCCCAGTCCCCAGCCCCGGCGCTTGGTGGTATAGCCCGGGTGGAATATGGTTTTGAACCGGTTGCGGGCAATGCCTTTGCCGGTGTCTTTGACGTCGATGTAATATCGGGATTCATCGTGGGTGAGGGTGATGTCGATATTTCCTTCGCCGTCCATGGCGTCGATGGCGTTTTTGCAAAGATTCTCGAAGACCCATTCTATGAGCGGACGGCACAGGGGTTGCGGTTCCAATTTCTCTTCGGGGGTGTGCATCGTGATGTGCACTTTCCCCGAGATGCGGTGCTGCATGTAGTCGACGGCCGTGTCGATGACTTCCTTCACGTCGGCCGGCTCACGCTCGGGTTGGGAGCCGATTTTCGAGAAACGCTCGGCGATGGTCGACAGCCGTTGCACGTCTTTCCCCATGTCGTCGATGATTTCCGGGTCGGTGCCTTGTGATTCGAGCATGTCGAGCCATGCCATGAGTGATGAGAGGGGGGTTCCCAACTGGTGGGCGGTCTCTTTTGAGAGTCCTACCCACACTTTGTTTTGCTCGGCTTTCTTGCTGCTCATCAGCGCCACATAGGCGATGACGAGGAAGAGTATCATGACTCCGAGTTGTATGTAGGGAAAGTAGGAAAGCCGTTTTAGCAGCGTGGAGTCGTCGTAGTAGAGGTATTGCGACGTGTCGTTGTCGATATAGATTTCGATGACCTGCTCTTTGTCGCGGAGTGATTGTAATTTTTTTTGCAGGAATTGTTCGCCGTGCCGGTTGGGAATTTCGAGGTTGTGGGTTTGCAGGACTTGCCCTTGGTCATCGGCGATGATAATCGGAATGGTGGTGTTGCTTTGCAGAATCTTCAAGATGAGATTCATGTCGACATTTGTCACATTGCTGGCTGCCGAGCGGGTGGCTTCGGCCCAAATCTCCATCTTGTTGTGTTCTTCGGTCGACAGGTCTTCGACCAGTCGGTTCGATATGATGAGGAATAGGGCGACCAAAAGGAGCGAAACCGCCAGAAATGCGATTTTCAGTTTTTGCCTGACGTCATAGAGATTGCCGTGTGCCATCGTTCAGTGTGTTTAAAAGAGGTGAATCTGTTTTAATAAACGTTTGCCGTCTTTTTTTATTGCGCCATTTGGGGCTCTTGTGTGCGATTGCTTTCTTGTCGGGCTCGTGAGGTGGGTCGATTGTCTTGCCGCCTCGCTTTTCGTTGTGCGGTGCGGGGGGGGGGTAAAAGAAGAGACACCGGAGAATGCTCTCCGGTGTCTCTTTCTTGTCGGACAATCGAGCCGGTGTCTTATTCTGCATTCAACGTGAAACGACGGAATGCTGTTACCGTGAGCTCTTTGTTTTGGGCTTTGAGGTATTGCTCGATGGTGTGTTTGGGGTCTTTTACGAATTCCTGTTGCAGGAGGGTAAATTCTTTGTAGTATTTCTGCAACGAACCTTGTGCGATGCGGTCGATGAGGTTTTCGGGTTTGCCGGCTTCGCGGGCTTTTTCGCGGGCGATTTCGAGTTCTTTCTCGATGATGTGGGCGGGAACCTCTTCGGGACGTACCGAGATGGGGTTCATGGCAGCTACCTGCATGGCCACGTCGCGGGCTACTTGGTAATCGACATCGGCCAAGTTGAATCCTACGATGGTAGCCAGCTTGTTACCCGGGTGAATGTAGAAGATGGTCGAAGCGGCCGAGAGAGAATCGAAGTAACCGAGTTCCATCTTTTCACCGGTGACACCGCTTTGGTCGGTCACGAGTTCGGCGATGGTGCGGCCGTCGAGTTTGAGGGCTTTGAGAGCTTCGAGGTCGGCGGGTTTGTTTTCGATGGCGGCATCGAGGATTTTTTGGGTGAGGGCAACGAAGTCTTTGTTTTGGGCAACGAAGTCGGTCTCGCATTTCAGGGCCACGATAGCGGCGTAGTCGCCTTTGTTTGCAGCAAGAACGCAGCCTTCGGCGGCTTCGCGGTCTTCACGTTTGGCGGCGATAGCCTGACCTCTTTTGCGAATGATTTCTATGGCACCGTCGAAGTCGTTGTTGGCTTCTTCAAGTGCTTTTTTGCAGTCCATCATACCGGCTCCGGTCATTTTGCGGAGCTTGGTAATATCTGCCATTGTAACAGCCATAATATTTTTCTTTTTAAAGGTTTCTATAAGTAACAAAGAGCAAGTCCCGTAGGTTTTTGCGGGGCTCACTCTTTGCCGGTAGTTGTATGTGTCTGCGGTAGGGCGATGCGATTATTCTTCGTCTTCGTCCTGCTCTTTCATTACTTTTGCAGCAACATTGGCGTTGAGGGCCTCGTCGTCTTCGGCTTTGGTGCGTTTGATGCGGGTCTTACGCTCTTTTTTTGCCGGAGCTTCGCCTTGTGCTTCTGCGGCTTCTGCATCTACTTTCTCGATTTTGCGTTCTTCGAGACCTTCGGCAATGGCACCGCATACGGCGTTGAGGATTACCTCAATCGATTTGGTGGCATCGTCGTTGGCGGGAATGACGAAGTCGATGTTCGTGGGGTCGGAGTTGGTGTCGACCATGGCGAATACGGGAATACCCAAGCGGTTGGCTTCACGCACGGCGATGTGCTCTTTCATCACGTCGACAACGAAGAGGGCCGACGGCAGACGGGTCAGGTCGGCGATGCTGCCGAGGGTTTTTTCGAGTTTGGCGCGTTGACGGGTTACTTGCAGTTTCTCCCGTTTCGAGAGGTTGTCGAAGGTTCCGTCTTTGATCATTTTGTCGATCGAGGCCATTTTCTTCACCGCCTTGCGAATGGTGGGGAAGTTGGTGAGCATACCGCCCGGCCAACGCTCGATAACGTAGGGCATGCCTATTTCGGTAGCTTTGGCGGCGAGAACCTCTTTGGCTTGCTTTTTGGTGGCAACAAAGAGGATTTTTTTGCCCGATTTGGCGATTTGTTTCAATGCAGCAGCTGCTTCATCGATTTTGGCGACCGTCTTGTAGAGGTCGATGATGTGGATACCGTTGCGCTCCATGAAGATGTAAGGAGCCATAGCCGGGTTCCATTTTCTTTTCAGGTGGCCAAAGTGTACGCCGGCTTCTAATAATTGGTCAAATGTTGTAATTGCCATTGTTGTTTGTTGTTTGCTTGTTTACTTTCTACTGAATCAATCTCCGGGTAGTCGTTGCCGGCGTCGTCGCCTCGTGTGCGTGGCACGCCTCTTTGCAGCAGAATCCCGAAAATTTGGATACTAAACGTTGCATACTTGCCGAGGAATAGCTCGCAAATACCATTAACGTTTGCTGAACTGGAATCTCTTTCTTGCTTTGGGTTGTCCCGGTTTCTTGCGTTCAACAGTACGCGGGTCGCGAGTCATGAAACCTTCGGCTTTGAGAGCGGGTTTGTCCTCGGGATTGATTTTCACCAATGCGCGGGCGATAGCCAAGCGGAGAGCTTCGGCTTGGCCTTTGAATCCGCCACCGTCGATGTTCACCTTGATGTCATATTTCTCGGCGACACCCAGTTTGGTGAGGGGTTGTTTCACGATGTACTGCAGAATGCTCGAAGGGAAATATGCAGCAAGATCTTTGTTGTTGATGGTAATGACACCGGTTCCCGCTTTTACGAATACGCGGGCAACAGCGGCTTTACGTCTTCCTATTGCATTAACTATTTCCATACGGCTTATTTAAGGGTGTTAATATCTATAACTTTGGGTTGTTGTGCTTCGTGCGGGTGTTCGCTGCCGGCATATACATAGAGGTTGCGCAACAACTGGTCGCCCAGACGATTTTTGGGAAGCATACCTTTTACTACCTTATGGAAGAGGTATTTGGGACCTTTCTTCATGAGGTCGGCCGGTGTATGCAGGTGTTGGCCGCCGGGATAACCCGTGAAACGGATATAGATGCGGTCATTCCATTTTTTGCCGGTAAGTTCCACTTTGTCGGCATTGATGATGATGACATTGTCGCCACAATCTACATGCGGAGTGTAGCTGGGTTTGTATTTTCCTCTCAGGAGTTTGGCTACCTTGGCGGCGATGCGACCCAAAGATTGGCCGGTGGCATCTACCACAACCCATTCTTTTTGGGCGGTTGCCTTGTTCACCGAAATGGTTTTGTAACTTAACGTATCCACTTTGTTAATTCTTTAATTGTTAATTACTTATTGACGCGCTTTCCAACGAAGCCCAGGCCAAAGGGCTGTCGCTGTTGCCACGTCGGGTTGCTTTTGTGGTAATAATCGGACTGCAAAGGTACGCTTTTTATCTGTATTCCAAAACATTTCCATCAGATTTTTTTCTTTTTCTCTTTCCTCTCTTCGCCCCTTGTCCTTTTTCGCGGCTGCGCGACTGTTCTCTCTCTTGGCGTGTGGCAAAGGCCGGCTTTGCACTTTGAGGAATATAAATTTGCCCGATTGGCGATATTGTCTTATTTTCGTCCGTGAAGTAAAAGAAGAATACCTACCATGAAATCTCTTGTCTGTGTTTTTTCTCTGGTTTTGCTCTCCGTGACGGGCTGTCATCTGGTGTCGAAGTCGCCGTCACCCTCCCTGTCGACGATGGCAGGGGCGTTTTCTGTTCCTCCCGACTCGACCCGCACCAAAGTGTGGTGGTTCCATGGCGAGACCGAGACCACCCGCGAGGGTATCACGGCCGACCTCGAAGCCTTCCGCCGTGCCGGTGTGGGCGGGGTGGTCTACTACGACCAGGTGCACAACAAAAAGACGCCCGGGGCACTTCGGGCTCTCTCGCCCGAGTGGTGGGAGATGCTGGTTTTCTCGGCTCGTGAAGCCGAGCGCCTGGGACTCTCCTTTGAATGCCACGTTTCCAACGGCTATGTCGCCGGCGGGCCTTGGATTACGCCCGAGCTGGGCATGCAGATGTTGTTGGCCACCGACACGTTGCTCGAAGGCGGCGCTGATATTGAGACGCCGCTACCCCTCCCGGCGTCGTCTTGTTATAAAGATGTGGCCGTATTGGCTTTCCCTGTCCCGGCGGCGTGGAACGATGACAGCCGGCGGGTTGCCCCCAGGTTGTCGTCGAATATCTCTTCGCTCGACGTGGCCTCTCTTTTTGCCCCGGGGAAGAAGCTGACAAAAATACCTTCGCAGGGACCGGGTGAATCGGTCTATGTCACACTCGACTTCGGCCGTCGTTTTACGGCTCGTTCCATTACCTACCAAGTCGCCCCGAGAGGGAAGGCCACGACCAGTGCCACCAATGTGCCCGGCCCTCCCGGTGAAGTGTTTGTGGGTACCGGCTATCAGGTGCTTCCGCCGCTGGGACAACTCGAAGTCTCCGACGACGGAACCCATTACCGCAAGGTGTGTGATTTGGCTCCTATATACAAGGCTCATTCGTCGTGGCGACAGAAAACCGTCGCCTTCCCCGCGGTCACGGCTCGTTATTTCAGACTCAACCTGCACGACTGGCAGACGCCCGACCGGCCGCAACTCGATATGCAGTTGGGCGACGTGCGCTTGTCTTCGCGGGCGTCGGTCGATGACTGGGAAGAGAAAGCCGGACTTTATTCCGAGTATATTGATGGCGATTCCACTCCTTCCTACACGGCGGCCGAGGTCATCGATCCGGCAACCGTGCTCGACCTCTCGGCTTGCCTGGGTGACGATGGTGTGTTGCGTTGGCAGGCTCCCAAGGGTACTTGGGCCGTGCTGCGTTTTGCCCATGTGCCCACCGACAGCAAGACGAAACACGGACGTCCCGAACTTCGGGGCTTGGAGTGCGACAAGATGTCGGTGACCGCGGCCGAGTTGCAATGGAAACACTATTTCGGCGCCATTGCCGACACGTTGGCCCGTCACGGCATTGCCTTGCGGGGTATGGCCATGGACAGCCACGAAGCCGGTTCGCAAAACTGGACGCCCGGTTTCGAGCGGGAATTCCTGGCTCGTCGCGGGTATGATTTGAAGAGATATTTGCCCGTGATGGCCGGCTATGTCGTGGGGTCGCCGCGGGAGTCCAATGCCGTACTTTACGATGTGCGCCGCACCATGGCCGACCTTATTGCCGATAATTATTATGCGACGTTCGACCGTCTGTGTCGGGAGCGTGGTCTCGATTTCACGGCCCAGGCCACCGGCAACGCCCTTTGCATCGTGGCCGACCCCATACAGGCCAAAGGCCGGGTGTCGAAACCGCAAGGGGAGTTTTGGGCGATTCACCCTGACGGTAATTACGACATCAAGGAGTGTTCGTCGGCTGCCCATCTCTATGCCAAACCCATTGCTTCGGGCGAAGCCTTCACCGATGCCAAGTTTTCGCACTCCTTGTCCTATATCAAGTCTTTGGCCGATTATGCCTACTGTTTTGGTATCAATGAGTTTGTTGTTTGCGCTTCGGCCTACCAGCCCTGGCTCGACCGTATTCCCGGCAATACCGGGGGCGGACGTCATTATTGTCTCCACCGCAACAATTCCTTTTGGCCGTATAGCCGCCCGTTTTGGGATTATCAGGCACGGTGTGCCTACCTCATGCGGCAGGGACGGCCGGTTGTCGACTTGGCGGTCTATTTGGGGGAGAATGCCCCGGTGAAAATCCTGACCTATCGCTTGCCCGACATTCCTTCGGGCTATGATTTCGATGCCTTTACTTCCGATGCCCTCTTTACGCGCATGGCCGTTCGTGACGGTCGGGTGGTGCTGCCCGACGGCATGAGCTATCGCATGGTGGTCTTGCCCCGCAATGGGGAACTGACGCTGGCCGCGTTGGAAAAAATCGCTTCTTTCGTCAAAGCCGGAGTCCCGGTCTATGGCTCCCGGCCGATAGCCTCTCCGGCGCAACGCGACATTCCTTGCCGCCGCGAATATGACTTCTGGGTGAAGACGCTTTGGGGTGAGGAGGATACTCCGCGGGGAAGTCATTCCTATGGCCGCGGAAAGGTTTATTGGGGCATGCCTCTGTCCGAAGCCGTGCAGCAAGCCGGCCTCGTGCCCGATGTGGCGATGAGGCGGGGCGACGTGAAGGCCGACAAGCTCTATTTTGCCCATCGCCGCACCTCCGTTGCCGACATTTATTTTCTCGATAATCACACCGACAGTGGGTGGGTCGATACCTTGACATTCCGCACCCCTTTCCGGCAGGCCGAGTTGTGGAATCCTGTCGAGGGGCGTTGCTATGCCTTGCCGTTGCTCTCGGCCGATTCCCACACCGTGACGCTCCCTCTGCGCATGGCACCGCGTGAATCTTATTTTGTCGTGCTGGCCGACTCGTCGCGCACGTTACCCCCGGTGACTTGGCAAGCGACGCAACGGGAGGAGCCTGTCGCTGGGCCGTGGCAGGTCTACTTCGACCCCGAAAAAGGCGGGGCGGGAGAGGTGACGTTCGACGAGCTCGTCGATTGGTCGACGCATGCCGATTCCCGCATT
This sequence comes from Candidatus Caccoplasma merdavium, assembly GCA_018715595.1. NCBI lineage: Bacteria > Pseudomonadati > Bacteroidota > Bacteroidia > Bacteroidales > Bacteroidaceae > Candidatus Caccoplasma > Candidatus Caccoplasma merdavium. The sequence continues at coordinate 12,105 of DVLI01000002.1, forward strand.
CGGTATTATTCGGGGACGGCGGTTTATCGCGGTCGCCTCATGGTGCAGCGTCGCGATGCCGCGGAGAAGGTTTTCTTGCGCTTTTCGTCTCTCGGAGCCGTGGCGCGGGTCATCGTGAACGGCCAAGAGGCGGGTATCGTGTGGTGTTCGCCTTGGGAGACCGACCTCACCCCGTTTGTGCGGGAAGGCGACAACGAAATAGAAATCGAGGTGGCCAATTCGTTGATGAATCGCATGATAGGCGATGCCGCCCTGCCGGCCGAGGAACGTCTGACCTATGCCTATCCCGAGATTGTCACCCCGGCCGACACCCTGGTCGCCTCGGGTATCATCGGGCCGGTGTCGTTGCTCTACCGCGGCAAGGAGGGGCAGTGAAATGCTCTCCTTCCCGAAAAACGACAGGGCAGTCTCTTGCGGGACTGCCCTGTCGGGTATAAAGATGTAGCCGTTTTTAGAATTCGGCGTTTTTGGGGGTGCGGGGGAACGGTATCACGTCGCGAATGTTGGACATGCCGGTGACGAAGAGCATGAGCCGCTCAAATCCCAGTCCGAAACCGGCGTGCGGGCAAGTTCCGTATTTGCGGGTGTCGAGATACCACCACATGTCTTTCATCGGGATTTTCAGCTCGTCGATGCGGGCGAGCAGTTTGTCGTAGTTTTCTTCACGCACGCTGCCGCCGATGATTTCGCCTATCTGCGGGAAGAGGACGTCGGTGCCTTGTACGGTCTTGCCGTCTTCGTTCTGTTTCATGTAGAAGGCTTTTATCTCTTTGGGGTAGTTGATCATGATGACCGGTTTCTTGAAGTGCTCTTCGACGAGGAAGCGTTCGTGTTCGCTGGCCAGGTCGCAGCCCCAGTAAACGGGGAACTCAAATTTGTGGCCGTTGGCGATGGCCTCTTCGAGTATCTTGATGCCTTCGGTGTAGGGCAGGTGCACAAACTCGGTCTCGACTACTTTCTGCAAGCGTTCGATGAGACCTTTGTCGAACATGTCGTTGAGGAATTGCAGGTCGTCCTGGCAATGTTCGAGGGCCCATTTCACGCAATATTTGATAAATTCCTCTTCGAGGGCCATCAGGTCGTCGAGGTCGGCAAAGGCCACTTCGGGTTCGACCATCCAGAACTCGGCCAAGTGGCGCGGGGTGTTGGAGTTCTCGGCACGGAAGGTGGGGCCAAAGGTGTAGATGGCACCCAGGGCGGTGGCGGCAAGCTCCCCTTCGAGTTGTCCCGAGACGGTGAGGCTGGCTTGCTTGCCGAAGAAGTCGTCGTCGTAGATGATGGAGCCGTTCTCGTCTTTTTTCAGGTTGTAGAGGTTCTTGGTGGTTACCTGGAACATCTGTCCGGCACCCTCACAGTCCGAGGCGGTGATGATGGGCGTGTGGAAGTAGACGAACCCTCTCTCGTGGAAGAACGTGTGTATGGCGTAGGCCATCTGGTGCCGCATGCGGAAGATGGCGCCAAAGGTGTTGGTGCGGGGACGCAGGTGGGCAATCTCGCGCAGGAACTCCATGGTGTGGCCTTTCTTTTGCAGCGGATAGGTCTGCGGGTCGGCCGTGCCATATACTTCGAGCGTTTCGGCTTGTACTTCGGCCTCTTGCCCTTTGCCTTGCGACTCGACCAAGCGGCCGGTTACGGCGATGCAGGCTCCCGTGGTTACGGGTTTCAAGGTCTCTTCGTCGAATTTTTCAAGGTCTACGACGATTTGCAGGTTCTTTATGGTGGAGCCGTCGTTCAGGGCGATGAATCCTACTTGTTTGTTTCCGCGACGGGTGCGTACCCAGCCTTTTACCAGCACGGTTGTGCCTATGGGCTTGGTGCGGAACAGGTCGGCGATGCGAGTGCGTTTAAGCGTTTCCATATATCTTATCTTCTTGTTCTTGATTTATATCTTGTTGGTAATTGTTATTCGAAAGAACCCATTTTCAGGAAATTCACTTCTTGTTGGGTCAGGTAACGCCAGCGTCCGCGGGGCAGGTTTTTCTTGGTGAGGCCGGCGAAATATACGCGGTCGAGTTTCACCACGCGGTAGCCCAGCGACTCGAAGATGCGGCGCACGACCCGGTTGCGGCCCGAGTGGATTTCGATGCCTACTTGGTTACGGTCGGTTTCGGTGGCGTAGCTGATGGCGTCGGCATGTATGGGGCCGTCTTCGAGTTCGATGCCGTCGGCGATGCGTTGCATGTCTTCCTCGGTCACGTCACGGTCGAGCCATACATGGTAGATTTTCTTTTTCACAAACTTCGGGTGCGTCAGTTTCGAGGCCAGGTCGCCGTCGTTGGTGAGCAGCAGCACGCCGGTGGTGTTGCGGTCGAGGCGGCCTACGGGATAGATGCGTTCGGTGCAGGCATTGCGCACGATGTCCATGACGGTGAGGCGGCCTTGGGGGTCGTCCGAGGTCGTTACGCAATCTTTGGGCTTGTTGAGCAACACATAGATTTTGTGCTCGGGCAGCACCACTTTGTCGTTGTGGGTGACGACATCGTTGCGGGTGATTTTCGTTCCCAATTCGGTCACCACTTCGCCGTTGACTTTGATTTCGCCCTTCTGTATGAACTCATCGGCTTCTCGGCGCGAGCACACGCCCGAGTTGGCCAGGAACTTGTTGAGACGTATCGGCTCGTTGGGGTCGACCATGCTCTCGTCATAGACGATGCGGCGGGGTATGACCACTCGTTGCTGGCGGTTGTTGCCTCCGCCGTAGGAGCGGCGTTGGTTGCCGCCATAGGGCTTGTTGTAGCCTCCGCCGCGGTTGTTGAATCCCTGACGGTTGCCTCCTTGTTGGCGGAACGGACGGCTCTCGCCCACGGTGTTGTAGTTGGGCTCTTCGCCGTTATCGGCGTGCGGGCGGTAGGGGCGGCGGTTGTTATAGTTGTTGCGGTTGTAACCTCCTTGGTAGTTGTCGGGGCGGTTGTAGCCGCCCTGGCGTTCGCCATAGTTGCGGTTGTAGCCGTAGTCGTTGGTTGCGTAACGGTTGAAGTTGTCCTCGCCGGCGGTATTGTTGTCGGCATTGTAGTTGCGCTGGTAATGGTTGCCTCCGCCGTAATTGTCGTTCCGGCGGTTGTAGTTGCGGTTATCGTTGTTGTAGGGTCGGCGGTTGTAGTTGTAGTCGTTGTCGTTGTCGTTGCGACGGGTGTAATTTACCTTTTCGTATTTTTCATTGCCACCTTCGCGGCTGGCTGCCCCTCTTGCCTCTCCGATGCGCGGGCGACGGGGTTTCTGTCCTTTTTCCATAATGAATTTTATTCTCTAAAATAACATCTTCTGTCCTCGCGGACAGTCGTTTGTGTTTAACAATCTTTTGAGTGCAAAGATGCAAATATTTTTTTTAAAACAAGTGCTTTGAGTTGTTTTTCTTTATTTATAACACTTTCAGACGATATTTGTTTTCTAAAACGGCGCTCTTTCTTTGTTAATGGTAATTTTCGGGAACGACGCTGTGAATCTGAAAAACCTTTCGTACCTTTGCCGCCAATGTCGTGAATTTATTTTTAATATCATTTTATATGGAAACAATCAAACCCGGACAATTTGTCGAATTGACCTATGATCTTTTTGTGGGTTCAGAGAATGAACTGATGGAAAGTGCCACTGCCGAGGCCCCATTTCAATTTGTATTTGGGGTGGACCAAATGCTTCCCTCGTTCGAATCGCATATCAAGGATTTGAAAGTGGGCGATACTTTCGATTTTGTGATTCCTTGCAACGACGCTTACGGCGAGCGTGACGAGGAGCATGTCTTGGAACTTGACAAGAAGATGTTCGAGGTCGATGGTAAATTTGATGACGAATATATTTTCCCGGGCAATACCGTTCCTATGATGGACGCCAATGGCAACCGCCTCAACGGTTCGGTGCTCGAAGTGAAGGACAATATCGTGGTGATGGATTTCAATCACCCCCTTGCCGGTGAAGACCTGCACTTTGTGGGTACCGTCAAGACGGTGCGTCCCGCCACGCCCGAGGAGCTCAACCCCGTTCATTCCTGCGGTTGCGGTTGCGACAGTTGCGGCGGCGGTTGTGGCGACCATGGCCATGACGGTTGCGAGGGTGGCTGCTGCCATTGATACCCTTGCTGTTGATGTGACAGAGGGGAGAGTCTCGATGGCTCTCCCCTCTGTCGTTTTGGGTCATGAAGGCAGGTGGTTAATGAAGCATCTCGGCCAGTTGCCGCAATTCGTTGGGAATCGATTTGCGTTTGTAGAGAATGTTATACACGGCATTCAGAATGGGCATTTCTACCTGCAACTTTTCGTTGATTTCGGTAATGCACTTGGTGCCGTAGTAGCCTTCGGCAATCATCTCCATCTCGGTCTGTGCGGCCTTTACCGAGTATCCTTTGCCAATCATGGTGCCGAAAAGGAAGTTGCGGCTGAACCGTGAATAGGCTGTTACCAGCAGGTCGCCCAGATAGGCCGGCTCGCAGATGTTGCGGGGCATGGGGTTGGCCACGTTCACAAACCGTTGGAGTTCCTGAATGGCGTTCGACACCAGTACGGCTTGCAAGTTGTCGCCATACTTCATGCCGTTGCATATTCCGGCCGCAATGGCATAGACGTTTTTCAGCACGGCGGCATATTCGATGCCTTCGACGTCGGTCGAGGTGGTGGTGCGCATGAACGGGGTGCGCAGCAGGTCGGCCGCGATTTGGGCGTTGCGCAGGTCGGGGCATCCGATGGTGAGGTAGGAGAGGCGTTCGAGGGCCACCTCCTCGGCGTGGCAGGGGCCGCCGATGACAGCCAGGAGATTGCCGGGTACCTTGAAGTTCTTTTTCAGGTAATCGGTAATGATTTGGTTTTCATCGGGTACGATGCCTTTGATGGCCGAGATGATGAATTTGTCTTGCAGGGCTTTGCTTTTCAGCTTTTTGAGCTGGGCCTTGATGTAGGGCGACGGTGTGACCAGTATCAGCGTGTCAGACTCCTTGACGACATTGTTGATGTCGACAGAGAATCCGATGCGGCTGATTTCGAATTTCACGCTCGACAGGTACATCGGGTTCCTTCCCGAACGGATAAACTCCTCGATGGTGTTTTCGTTGCGGATATACCAGTTGATGGAGTCGGCATTGCACAAGACAAGTTTTGCAATGGCGGTAGCCCAAGTGCCGCCTCCGATGATGGCTACTTTTCCCGGGAGATTCATCGTTATTCCTCCTCTATTTTGGTTCGTCCTCTTCTATCGGGCATTTTCGACCCATGCTTTCACCTCTTCGGGGGTGGGGTTGGCCAGTTCGAGTTTGAACTTTTTGTTCAGCCCGCACAGGTCTTGTTGAAGTTTGTTGGGGTTGGCTCCCGACAAGGCTTCGAGGGTGAGATACCCGGCTTTCTGTATGGCCGGAATCCATTCTTTGGGAACGCCGATGCCGATGTATGCGCTTTCGGGGTCTTTCTTCTGGGTTTTCTCGGGACGCATCTGCGGGAAGAAGAGAACTTCCTGTATGGTCGATTGCCCCGTCATGAGCATGACGAGACGGTCCATGCCGATGCCCATGCCCGATGTGGGGGGCATACCGTATTCGAGGGCGCGTATGAAATCGTTGTCGATAAACATCGCTTCGTCGTCGCCTTTTTCCGAGAGCCGCAGTTGCTCTTCGAAGCGGTAACGCTGGTCGATGGGGTCGTTGAGCTCGGAGTAGGCGTTGCACAACTCTTTCCCGTTGACCATCAACTCGAAGCGCTCGGTCAGCTCGGGGTTGTTGCGGTGACGCTTGGTGAGCGGCGACATCTCGATGGGATAGTCGGTGATGAAGGTGGGTTGAATGAAGTGCCCTTCGCATTTCTCGCCGAAAATCTCGTCGATGAGTTTGCCTTTGCCCATGGTGTCGTCGATTTCGATGTCGAGACGGTGGCACACGTCGCGCAGCTGCTCTTCGTCCATGCCGGTGATGTCGACCCCGGTAAACTCCTTGATGGCGTCGGTCATCGTGATGCGTTTATAGGGAGCCTTGAAGTCGATGAGGTTGTCGCCCACCTGCACCTGGGTAGTGCCGTTCACGTCGAGGGCGATTTTTTCGAGCATCTGTTCGGTGAAGTTCATCATCCAGTTATAGTCCTTGTAGGAGACGTATATCTCCATGCAGGTGAACTCGGGGTTGTGCGTGCGGTCCATGCCTTCGTTGCGGAAGTTCTTCGAGAACTCATACACCCCTTCGAATCCGCCCACGATGAGGCGTTTGAGGTAAAGCTCGTCGGCGATGCGCAGGTAGAGCGGTATGTCGAGCGCGTTGTGGTGGGTGATGAAGGGCCGTGCGGCGGCACCGCCGGGAATCGATTGGAGAATGGGGGTTTCTACCTCCATGTAGCCGCGCGAGTTGAAAAATTCGCGCATGGAGTTGTAGACCCGGTTGCGCTTGATGAAAATCTCTTTTACTCCTTCGTTCACGACGAGGTCGACGTAGCGTTGGCGGTAACGCAGTTCGGGGTCTTCGAAGGCATCGTAGACGACACCGTCTTTTATCTTCACGATGGGCAGCGGGCGTAACGATTTCGACAAGACGGTGAGCTCTTGTGCGTGAATGGTGATTTCTCCCATTTGGGTGCGGAACACAAAACCTTTGATGCCGATGAAGTCTCCGATGTCGAGCAGCTTTTTGAATACGGTGTTGTAAAGTTCTTTGTCTTCACCGGGGCAGAGGTCGTCGCGGGAGATGTAGACCTGTATGCGGCCTTTCGAGTCTTTGAGTTCGATAAAGGAGGCCTTGCCCATGATGCGGCGGCTCATGATGCGGCCGGCAACCGATACTTCGCGGCGGGGGGCGTCGTCGGAGAATGTTTCTTTGATTTCGTCGGTATAAGCGTTTACGAGGTATTCGGCGGCAGGATAGGGGTCGATGCCCATCTTGCGCATTTCGTCGAGGCTGTTGCGACGAATGATTTCTTGTTCGCTCAGTTCGAGTATGTTCATTGGTTTCTTAATTTCTTTCCAGCTCGGGAGATGGGTTTTCTCCCGGGCTGGGTTAATGTATGATTTCTTGGGTGGAACGGCTTCCGGGTGTTAAGCCTCGCGGCCGTGGCAGTTCTTGTATTTCTTTCCGCTTCCGCAGGGGCAGGGGTCGTTGCGCCCTATCTTGGGGGCGGCTTTTACCGGTTCGGGGCGACGTTGCGGGGCATTGGGTTGAGCGCCGTTGGCCGGCTGTCCACCGCCTATTTGGTCTTTTTGGGTGCGGTAGCGGCTGTAATCCTGACGGGCTGCGGGGGCGGCCTCCTTCACTTGTTGCGGGTCGCGCATGGGAATCTGCCCGCGCATGAGAATCGATATGGTCTTGGTGTTGATGGTGTTGATCATCTCCTTGAAGAGCCCGAACGATTCGAGTTTGAAGATGAGCAGCGGGTCTTTCTGCTCGTAGCTGGCGTTCTGTACCGACTGGCGCAGTTGGTCGAGATCGCGCAGGTGCTCTTTCCAGGCTTCGTCGATGGTGTGCAGGAGTATCGATTTCTGGAAGGCTTTGTTCACGGCTTTCGATTCGCTCTCGTAGGCTTCTTTCAGATTACATACTATATTATATATGCGTTTGCCGTCGGTGATGGGAATGACGATGTTGTCGTAGCGGTCGCCCTGCTCTTCATAGACGCGCTTGATGACCGGGTTGGCCACGGCGGCAAGCGTGTCGATTTTGCGCTTGAAGGCGGCGATGACGGCTTCGTACAGGGCTTCGGTGAGAACGTTCTCTTTTTCCGAACGCAGGGCGTTGGCGTCGAACGGCACTTCGATGGCGAAGGTTTTCAGCACGTTGGCCTGCAACCCTTCGTAGTCGCCGGCTTGGGCATATTCTTCGACGAGAGCCTGGGCGGCGTCGTACATCATGTTGACGATGTCGATGCCGATGCGTTCGCCCATGAGGGCGTGGTGGCGTTTCTTGTAGATGACTTCGCGTTGGGCATTCATCACGTCGTCGTATTCGAGCAGGCGTTTACGAATACCGAAGTTGTTCTCTTCTACTTTGCGTTGGGCCCGTTCGATCGATTTGGAAATCATCGGGTGCTCAATCATCTCGCCCTCTTCAAATCCGAGACGGTCCATCACCTTGGCGATGCGTTCGGAGCTGAACAGTCGCATGAGGTTGTCTTCGAGCGATACATAGAAGACCGAAGAACCCGGGTCGCCTTGACGTCCCGAACGTCCGCGCAACTGGCGGTCGACGCGGCGTGACTCGTGGCGTTCGGTACCGATGATGGCCAGACCTCCGGCTTCGCGCACGGCCTCGGAGAGCTTGATGTCGGTACCACGACCGGCCATGTTGGTGGCGATGGTCACCGTGCCGCTCTGTCCGGCTTGGGCCACGATGTCGGCCTCTTTCTGGTGGAGCTTGGCGTTGAGGACGTTGTGCTTGATTTTCCGCAGGGTAAGCATGCGGCTCAGCAATTCCGATATTTCGACCGAGGTGGTACCTACGAGCACGGGACGACCCTGCTCGACCATCTTGGCGATTTCTTCGATGACGGCGTTGTATTTTTCGCGTTTGGTCTTGTATACGCGGTCGTTGAGGTCTTCACGGATAACGGGCTTGTTGGTGGGAATGGTTACCACGTCGAGCTTGTAGATGTCCCAGAACTCGCCGGCTTCGGTCTCGGCCGTACCGGTCATGCCGGCCAGCTTGTGGTACATGCGGAAGTAGTTTTGCAGCGTGATGGTGGCAAACGTCTGGGTGGCGGCTTCCACTTTTACATGCTCTTTGGCTTCGATGGCCTGGTGCAGTCCGTCGGAGTAGCGGCGGCCTTCCATGATACGGCCGGTCTGCTCGTCGACGATTTTCACCTTGTTGTCGATGACCACATACTCGTCGTCGCGCTCGAAGAGGGCGTAGGCTTTGAGCAGCTGGTGCACGGTGTGCACGCGCTCGGCCTTGATGGCGTATTCCTGCGTGATTTGGTCTTTGCGTTCTTGGCGTTCGGCGTCGGAGAGCCCCATGTTGTCGAGCTCGGCCAGTTGGGCGCCGATGTCGGGGAGGACAAAGAATTGCGGGTCGTCGCTGTCGCCGGTAATCATGTCGAGACCTTTGTCGGTGAGGTCTACTCCGTTGTTTTTCTCGTCGATGACGAAGTAGAGCGGGTCGGTGACGATGGGCATGTTGCGGTTGTTCTCCTGCATGTAGTATTCCTCGGTTTCGAGCATGAGCGATTTGATGCCCGGCTCGCTGAGGTATTTGATGAGGGCCGAGTTCTTGGGCAGGCCCTTGAAAGTGCGGAACAACAGCAGGGCGCCCTCTTTACGCACCTCTTTGTCTTCGGAGGCGATTTTTATCTTGGCGTCGGCCAGCAATTTGGTGGCCAATGCTTTTTGGGCTTTGTAGAGCGACTCGACTTTGGGTTGCAGCTCCTCGAAGAGTTGTACCTCGCCTTTGGGCACGGGGCCTGAGATGATGAGCGGGGTACGGGCGTCGTCGATGAGCACCGAGTCGACCTCGTCGACGATGGCGTAGTTGTGGGCTCTTTGCACGAGGTCCTGGGGGGTGATGGACATGTTGTCGCGCAGGTAGTCGAAGCCGAACTCGTTGTTCGTTCCGAAAGTGATGTCGGCGTTGTAGGCGCGGCGGCGTTCTTCGGAGTTGGGCTGGTGCTTGTCGATGCAGTCGACCGAGAGGCCGTGGAACATGTAGAGCGGGCCCATCCACTCCGAGTCACGTTTGGCCAGGTAGTCGTTCACCGTGACCACATGCACGCCGTTGCCGGTAAGGGCGTTGAGGAACACCGGCAGGGTGGCCACGAGGGTCTTGCCTTCACCGGTGGCCATCTCGGCGATTTTGCCTTTGTGCAGTACGACACCACCGAAGAGTTGCACGTCATAGTGCACCATGTTCCAGGTGATTTCGTTGCCGCCGGCTACCCAATGGTTCTGGTAGATGGCCTTGTCTCCTTCGATGTGCACGAAGTCGTGCCCTTTGGCGGCGAGGTCGCGGTCGAATGGGGTGGCGGTGACTTCGATTCGTTCGTTCTCGGCAAACAGCTTGGCGGTGGCTTTGACCAGGGCGAACACTTGCGGAAGCGCTTCGTCGAGGGCTTTCTCGTATTTGTCGAGAATGACCTTTTCGAGCTTGTCGACCTCTTCCCACATATTCTCGCGCTCGTCGTACTCCACGTTTTCGATGTTTTGCTTGATTTCGGCGATGCGGGCCTTTTCGGGGGCGACGCTCTCCTGTATGTGAGCTCTGATGTCGGTGACGCGCTGGCGCAGTTCATCGTTGCTGAGCGATTCGATTTTGGCGTACTCGGCCAAGATGCGGTCGACGTACGGTTGTATTTCGCGTAAGTCGCGTTGCGACTTGTTTCCAAATAATTTTTTCAGAATGTCATTAAAACCCATAGTGGTATTACGGTTGTGTTATTTAGTGCGGTTATATAAAATGGCGCATGTGCCACCCCTCTTTCGAGGCAGGAGGACACAATACGGTGCAAAGATAGTGAAAATGCTTGAATTTCGGGCTTTTTCTCCCATAAAATAGCTTTAAGGGCGCACTTCCTCTCGCTTGGAGGGTCGAGGGGTGCCGCGGTGGGCGGGAGGGGAGGGTCAGAGACGTCCGTTTTTCTGCTCGATTTTGAGCCATGCGATGCTGCGGACTGCCGGTATGAGCGCCAATGGGATAAAGGCCGGATTGAACTTTTGCGGCAGGAATGGCATCGCCACGAGGGTCGCCAACGTGACGAGCAGCAGCAGCGACATGAGCTGCGTCGTGATGCGCTTGCGGGGGGCAAATGCTTCGCACAGGGCAATGACCCACAGCAGGGGGTGGCACCACAAGACCGAGTAGTTGGGCGATGTGGCCGGGTGTATCGAGATGAAGATAAGGAAAAACAACACGCAGCCGAATAGCCCATAGAGCCCGAAGATCACATAGTCGGGGGCGCGTATGTGGCGGCCCCGGCCATACTCCCACATCGAGAATACGACGACAAGGGCGAAGAGCAGCGTGAAGACGACGGTGGGCGTAAACGGCGTCGGGGCGTTCTCGTCGAGAGCGCCTTGGGCACCGGCATAGGTATGGGTCTCTCCGGTCAATAACCGCACCGTACCGTCGCTTTCGATGATACGCGCCTCCTCGGCGCAACTGCGGTAAATCGAGGGGAGGAACATTTGTTCCCGAAGGGTGAGGGTGCGGTCGAGCGGAGCTCCCAATGCGAGGTCGATGCCGAAGGTCAGCCACGGGTGGTTGCGGGTGTGGCGGTGTATGAGCTCCCTGAATGTCGTCGTGGTCGTGTCGCTTGGGTTGTAGGCAATCTGGCCTGAGATGCAGCGCTCTATTTTGTCGCGCGGACGGGTGGCGCAGTTGTCGAAGAGAAAGTTGTAGCGGTAGATGCGTCGGCCGGGCTCCATGTTCAGGAGCAACGTGTCGAGCAGTCGGCCTGCCTCGTCGCCCGAGAGCAGAAGCTCCTGCTCATACACCGTGCTGCCGCGCAGCACATAGCTGTAAACGAAGTCTCTGTATCCTGCGGCACCGATGCTGTAATCGGTCTCCCCCTTGGTGAAACGGTAGAAAAAATGGGGGGCGTTGAAGTCGAACACGCCGTAGTGGAAGACAATATCGTTGCGGCCGTCGCGTATGCGTATGCCGGTGTGGCCGAAAAGCTCATACGACTGGCTTCCCGGTGCGGCCGTGAGGAGCGATACGCGCAGGCTGTCGACCCGCTCGGCTACGGCGGGAACGCAGAAAATAAGTGACAGCAGGCAAAAGTAAAACTTCCTCATGGCGTTTTTTCTGATGCGGCAATGCCGGGTTGTCCTTGTACGCTTCCCGGCGGCTTGTGTGCATTTTCGGCCGATAAAGGTACGCTTTTTTTCAAAAGTAACCATTGCTATCCCGCTCTTTTTGCATTTGTGCTCGATTCTGCGAAAAATATTTTCCTATTGTTTGCCGATTTCTGTGAAAATATCTAATTTTGAGAAAAAGAAAAACACAAGTAATCGAAATACTATGGAAACAATCAGATTTTCTTACGAAAAAGCCCTTGGTAAGGGGGCTGTTGAGGCTGTGGCCGCAGAAGCTGCCGCCGCACAGGAGACATTGCACGCCGGTAATGGCAAAGGAAACGACTTCTTGGGGTGGCTCCATCTGCCCTCGTCGATAACCCCGGCTTTCCTCGATGAGGTCGAGGCCGTGGCCGCCTCTCTGCGGGAACGTTGCGAGGTGGTTGTCGCTATCGGCATCGGCGGCAGCTACCTGGGTGCCAAAATGGTGGTGGAGGCGCTGTCCGACTCATTTGCCCACCTCAAAGCAGCCGGCGGCACACAAGTGCTTTTCGCCGGTCAGAACATCGGAGAAGACTACCTTTATGAATTGCAGGAACTTCTTCGCGGCAAACAGTTCGGCCTCATCAACATTTCCAAGTCGGGAACCACGACCGAACCGGCCATCGCTTTCCGCCTGTTGAAAAAACAACTCGAAGACCAGGTAGGAAAAGCCGAGGCACAAAAACGCATCGTGGCCGTGACCGACGCTGCCCGGGGTGCCCTGCGCAAACTGGCCGACATGGAAGGTTACAAGACCTTTGTCATTCCCGATAACGTGGGCGGGCGTTTCTCGGTGCTCACTCCCGTGGGTTTGCTGCCCATAGCCGTGGCCGGTTTCGACATCAAACAACTCGTGGGCGGCGCTGCCGACATGGAAAAAGCCTGCGCCGAAACGGTACCTGCCGGGCAAAATCTCGCCTTGCAATATGCTTCGGCCCGCAACGTGCTTTATCGCCAAGGCAAGAAGGTCGAAATTCTGGTCAACTTCAATCCGAAGCTGCACTTCCTCGCCGAGTGGTGGAAGCAACTCTATGGCGAGAGCGAAGGAAAAGACCACAAGGGTATATTCCCGGCTTCGGTCGATTTTACTACCGACCTCCATTCGATGGGTCAATGGATTCAAGATGGCGAACGCACGATTTTCGAAACCGTCGTTTCGGTGAAGAATATGAAGCACGAATTGGCGATTCCTGCCGATGAGGAGAATCTCGATGGCCTGAATTTCCTGGCCGGGAAGCGCATCGATGCCGTCAATAAGATGGCCGAATTGGGTACGCAGATTGCCCACGTCGACGGCGGCGTTCCCAACTTGAAGATAGAAATACCCGCCATTACCGAATATTATCTCGGGCAACTTATCTATTTCTTCGAGAAAGCCTGTGGCATTAGCGGCTATATGCTGGGTGTCAATCCGTTCGACCAGCCCGGTGTAGAGGCTTACAAGAAGAATATGTTTGCCTTGCTCGATAAACCCGGATACGAAGCCGAGAGCAAAGCCATCAAGGCTCGCTTGTAAACCGGACATGATGTAAAGCGGCCGCGCTTTTCGGGGCACGGCCGCTTTTTTCTAACAACCTTTTTTGACCGAATGACATCGGGCGACTTTTTAAAAATCTTTTATGGACAGAACGACAAGTATAATTCTCTTTATTGTTTGTGTAATTGCGGTTGTAATGCTCTCTTATTTCGATTTGCGTTCCGACGTGAATTCCTGGTGGCCTGCTTTGAAAAATTCATGGTTGGGCATTTTATTCTATCTGTCAATTTTGGCGGTTATCCTCCTTTTTGTATGGCTCTATTTCTTGGCGAATTGATGACGTGGAAAAATTTTTAACAGATTCTTATGGACAAAACGACAAGTATAATTCTCTTTATCGTCTCTTTGGCTGTTTTTGTGGCAATCATTTATTATTATGTGTTTTCCGATAAGGAATTCACTCGCTATTTTCTGAAAATGGCTGGTTTGGGAATTATAATTTTGGCGGTTGTCGTCCTTTTTATATGGCTCTACTTCTTGGCGACTTGATAAATAAAAACAGGCCGTTATTTTCATAACGACCTGTCTTGAAAAGCGAGCGGCAAACGGGGTTCGAACCCGCGACCCTCAGCTTGGGAAGCTGATGCTCTACCAACTGAGCTACTGCCGCCTGTTTCCTTGTTGGAAATGCGACAGCAAAGTTAGTACATTTTTCTCTTTTTGCAACAAAGAATGTGTTTTTTATTTATTCCTGTTGCTTCTGAGGCTGGTTACAGTCGTGCCGCTCTTTGGGGGCGCTTATTTCTTTTTCTTCTTTTGCCCTCTCTGCGTTTTTGTTTTTTTGTCACCATCTCCCAGTTTGTCTATACCGAACATGTCTTCGTAGGCACTGAACGGTGTGCGGGTGTCGTTTGCCTCTGACGAAGAGGCTCCCGTCTCCGGCTCTCGGCCTAAATTGCCGTTCCCCGGGGAAAATTCACCATTCGGGTCGCTCTCTCGTGGAATCATTCTGAGGCCGTTGGGGTCGATGGTTCCGGGATTCTGATAGGGACGGACATAGGTGCCCGGCGCGGCAAGCGGTCCTCGGCGGTAAGTGGCGAAGGGGATTCTTACGGGGGTGTTATCGATGTGCAGACCCTCATTTTCGATGGCATTGCGGACGATGGGGCTGAGTGTGCTCCTTTCGACTCGTATCGGCCTGTTGAAACGATAATAACCGATGTCTGGAATGGAGAGGTTGTCGGGGTGAGCGTTCGTTGTGCCATTTATCATTCCCGATTCGTCGGGAATTTCTCTGAATATTTTTCGCGTACCAGCTTTGTTCATTGCGTGACCAACTGCGGTGGTTCCCAAGCCGGTCATAGCTCCTATGGCGGCACCTCTCAATGCATTCGAGGCGATCTCTCCGGCCGTGAGGTCGTCGCCTAAAATGAGATTTTGTCCGATGTCGTTAGATGCCGAGCCGATACCTCCGGCGATTCCTTGCGCGGCGATGTTTTTACCCAAGCGGTTGAAAAAGGGCTGTGTGGCGCGTATGCCTTTCATGGGGAGGAGCAGAGAAGTCCCGATGTCGACGCCGGCACCCAAAGCCGTTTGGCCGAGGCGCTGTGCCGTGGAAACATCTTCTCCGGTTCTTTCTTCGATAAGGTCGGCCTGCATATTGGTGCGTGCCCAGTTTTGAATAGTCGCATCGCCCGTACCCCCTAAGATGGCAAAGGGTGCAGTAATCGGATTTCTTGTGGCCGCGGCGGTGATGAGTGTTTTGGGAATTTCCCAGCCGATGCTGCCCACCGTACCCCAGCCTTTGGTCGGCCGGTAGTTTTTCTGTTCTTCGATGGCTTCGGCCATGCGTTGGATGCCCGTGCCGCCTTGGGCGATGTAGTCGTTGCGCCAGGCTTCGGCCTCTTCGGGGGTAGCGCCCTTGTAGTATTGCTGTTGCATGGCATACAGTCCGCGTATTTTTTCAGAGTCTTTCAAGATGGCCGCTTCATCTTCGGGGGTTCCTTCGCCGGCTTCGATGCGGTTCTGACGTTCGGCAATGCCTCGGCGCAACGTTTTTATGGAGCGGTTTATCTCCTGCACGTTGCCCCGGCTCAGTTCGGGATTCTCGTCGAGCGCCTGCAAGCCGTACCGGATTTCGTCTTCGTAATTTATGTTTTTCAGGAAGCGTCCATAACCGTAGCTGTAATTGTTTTTCCATTGGTCGAACGCTTGCTTGAAACCTTCCCCGAATGTCGTAATGGGTTGCGGCTCGGCCGGTACACTGTCCGGTTGGACGTTTTGTGACAAGAGGGCGATGTTGGGGGCTTGCGGGTATTCTCCGGGTGTGAAATGGTACACGGGATAGGCGATGTAGTCTCGCGGGTCGGTCCAATACTCGGGAATGATATATTCGAGCGTGCTTGCCGGTTCGGGAGTGACCACCGACAGATTGTCGGCAGGCATTCCGTAGTGAGAATAGTGGCCCAGCTGTCGTTGCAGTGTACTGTCGATTCGGGCCCAAGGTTTATGTGGATTGCTCATGGATAATGGGGTTAGATGGGTGAATACATTCTTTCGACCTGTTTCTCGGCCTCTTGCGGGGTCATGCCGCGGGCAATCATCAGGTTGAAAAGGTGGAATTTCTGTTGGTCCGACGCATCGCGTGTTGAGCCTGTCGGCTCAACGGGGGTGAGTCGTCGGGGTGGGGGCGTCATTTGTGACGGCAGTCGCCGCAAGATATAGAGAAAGCCCTCTTGTTGCGGATAGTCGCGGTGTGAACGGCAATGTTGCACGATAAGTTCTTCGAGTCGTTGGCCATTGTCGCCCGGCAGTTCGATTTCATTCTCTTTCCGGGGCCTTTTTGCCAGCAGGGTGAGCGTTTCGCCCAGTTGGTCGAACAGGTTGGCCGGGTTGCTGTTACCGTGCAACTTCGACATGAGACTGTTGAAAAAGCCTTTTCCGGTTGCCACGCCGTGACGAATGTCGCGTGTCTCGCGGTCGGCATGTTCTGTTTTTTTCATATCTCCTCCTTTCTTATGGGTTTAAACTCCTGCTCCCAGTGCGCTGCCGGCACTTCCTACAAGGGCGGAGGCAATTCGTGTGTAATTGTCGAGTGCTTGTGACATGGAGTCGTGTGCCGCTTGTCGGAACTGGTTGGCTTGTTGCGCCCACAGGTTATATTCCTGGTTGTTGAGGGCCATGGAGTTGTTGATGTAATTGTTGAGCACGTTGCTTTTCCAGTTCGACATGTTTGCGCCTATCTGGCTGTAAGTGTTGCCCATGAGGGTGGCGGCATTGTTTTGTTGGGCGGCGAGAGCTTCGGGCGTGGAGCCCATGACGGCGGCCATGCTGTAATTCATCGCGTTTTGTTGACGCATCTGGTCCTGCATGCTGCGCATCATCGATTGCACGTCCGAGCGGTTCATGTAGTCTCCGTAATACTCGCTGTTAAAGAAATTGTCGAGTTGCGCTTGCTGGCTGTTGAGCGTGTTCAGTGCCTGGGTTTGAGCGTTTTCGGCTGCACGTCGGTTACGGGCGTTGCGGATAATGCCGCTGAGTAAATTGACAATCATAATATCTCTTCATTTTTTTTGAGGTTAATACTGCTTTTTGTAAAGAATCACATCACGCCGCAAATATCACCCCGTAAATTTGTGACTCGATGTGATATTTATAAAATCGTAGAAACTATGAAGAAAAACCAATCATTGCCGGACGGAAATCCGGCACACGGACCCCTCGACCGTCGCGAAGAGATGCTCGAACTTTGCTATAACCGACTGAAAGAATTGATACCCGAATGCACCAGTGAAGTAAATCTGTTGAAGTGCATCGAGATTCTCGAAAAACAGGGCCATGCTTCTGCCCAGGCGGAAGGCGAAGCGGCCTTGTCGGTGATTACCGACACGCTCGACCGACTGGCGGCCCTGCGCCGATGATTTGATAAAAAACACACCCGAGGTCGCCTTTGCCGCTGCATCTTTGCCGATAAAAAAAGGAATCATGAATCTGACCGCAGACGAAATCAATGACATGCTGGCCGAGAACGACCGTCGCAAGCGTCTCCGTTCGCAGCCTTATCACCCCGAGACGGGCGAAGGGGCTGTCGTGGGCGAACGCATCGTCATGCATCTGCCCGACGCACCGATACCGTTGCAGCATATCCCGCGGGAGATGCTCGACGAGGTCGAGCTCGTGCAGGGGCTGCGCCGGTGCGGTTCCATCGCCTCTTTTATCGAGAAGGAACTGGGACGTTTGCCCTGTACGCATTGGAAAGAAGAGGTGTGGCGGCGTTGGGTGAAGGTGCGTATCCGGTACGATTTCGAGTTTTGGGCCGTGATGTTTGTCCGCATCAAGGACAAGATGGGCGATGGCGATGTGCCGTTCCGGCTCAATCTCCCGCAGCGCAAGTTGCTCATGCGGCTCGAATCGCAGCGTCGTGCCGGGAAACCCGTGCGCCTGATTTTGCTGAAAGCCCGCCAGTGGGGCGGTTCCACGCTCGTGCAGCTCTATATGGCCTGGATACAGCTGGTGCACCGCAAGAACTGGCACAGTGTGATATGTGCCCACCTCAAAGATGCGGCAGCGCATATAAAAGGAATATACACCAAGTTGCTCGACAATTATCCCGCTTGGCTCATGCCCGATGGGGTGGCTCCCCGCTTCCGCCCATACGAGCGTACCGGCAATACTTCGGTCATCGAAGGGTCGGGTAGCCGGGTGACTGTCACCTCGGCCGAGACCCCCGAGTCGGTGCGGGGGTCCGATGCCGTCATGGCCCATCTTTCCGAGGTCGCTTTTTGGCCCCGCACCCGACTGCGCTCGCCCGAGTCGCTGGTGCGCGCCATCTGCGGGTCGGTGGCTTTGCTGCCCGACTCGCTCGTGGTCATGGAGAGCACGGCCAACGGCACGGGAAACTATTTCCACCAGGAGTGCGAGCGCGCCAAGCGGGGCGAGAGCGACAAGGAGTTCTTGTTCGTTCCCTGGTACGACATCGAGATGTATGCCCTGCCGGTCGACGACCCCGCGGCCTTTGCCGCGTCGCTCGACGACTACGAACGTTCCTTGTGGCAGCGCGGCGCCACCCTCGAAGCGATTGCCTGGTACCGGCAGAAGCGCAAGGAGTATCCCGACCATGCCGACATGATGGCCGAATACCCTTCCGATGATGTCGAGGCGTTCAATCACAGCGGTGAACGTGTCTTCGACATACGGCAGGTGCAGCGGTTGCGGGAGAACTGCCGACCGCCCGACCGGGTGGGCGAACTTTATGGCGCCAAGACCTTCGGCCGGGAATCGCTGCAAGAGCTGCATTTTGTCGATGAGGCGGCCGGGAAGTTGCAGGTGTGGGCACTGCCCGACGATGCGGCGCGAGTCCGTGACCGTTATGTCGCCGTTGTCGACATCGGTGGCCGGTCGGTCTCGGCCGACTATTCGGTGATTGTCGTCTTCGACCGCTATTGGCAGATGTATGGCGGGGTGCCCGAGGTCGTCGCACAGTGGCGCGGGCACATCGACCACGACCTGTTGGCCTGGAAAGCGGCCCAAATCGCCGCATTCTATCAGGAAGCCCTGTTGGTCATCGAGAGCAATACCCTCGAAACCGAACACACCGACGGCGAGCATACCGAGTATATACTCGATACCCTCTCCGATGCCTATTCGCACCTCTATGCGCGCACCTCTTCCGAGATGATTCGCTCCTCGGCGCCTTCGCGCTGGGGCTTTCACATGAACCGTTCGACCAAAACGCTTATCATCAACCATCAGATACAGATGCTGCGCGAGAGCGGCTATGTAGAGCGAGACCTGCTGGCCTGCTACGAGCACGACGTTTTCGAACGCAAACCCAACGGCAGTTTCGGCGCCATGGACGGCCACCACGACGACATACTCATCACCCGCTGCATCGGCACCTATATCTGTTATACCGAGCCGTTGCCCGTACCGGTCGGCGATAACCGAAAGAGCCGCCGCCGACCATCACAACCTCTCAGTGAGGCCAGTATGTAGAGAAAAATAATAAAATCGGCAGCAAAAAATTTGGGTTATTGAAAATTAGTGCATAACTTTGCGGCTCTTATTCCGTGACGGGTACATAAGAGCGGTTCACGACGAACGGCCACCCGGCGGAGGTAACCTGTAATTATTTAAACAGATGTACGTAATTGTAGAAATCCAAGGACAGCAGTTCAAAGCCGAAGCCGGCAAGAGACTCTATGTTCACCGTTTGGACGCTGAGCAAGGTGCTGCTGTCGAGTTTGACAAAGTATTGTTGGTCGACAACGACGGAGCCGTAAAAGTTGGTGCTCCCACCGTAGAAGGTGCAAAGGTCGTTTGCGAAGTCCTCTCTCATCTCAAAGGCGAACGTATCATCGTCTTCAAGAAGAAAAGAAGAAAAGGTTATCGTAAACGCAACGGTCACCGTCAATGCTTTACCGAAGTGTTAATTAAAGATATTGTTGCTTAAACCACTGATTAAACGAGAAGAAAATGGCACACAAGAAAGGTGTCGGTAGTTCAAAGAACGGCCGCGAATCAGAAAGTAAAAGATTAGGTGTGAAAGTCTTTGGCGGACAAGTAGCGAAAGCTGGAAATATCCTCGTGCGTCAGAGAGGTACGGTACACCACCCCGGAGTAAACGTAGGTATGGGCAAAGACCACACCTTGTTTGCACTCATCGACGGTGTCGTAGTGTTCCGTAAGAAACAAGACAACCGTTCATACGTTTCGGTTGAACCCCAAAACTAAGAATATTCCTCAGAGGTGACGCTTGTCGTTGCAAACAAGGAACATAGAAAAGTCAAGGAAACAGGGTATCGGTTATGCCGATACCCTGTTTCGTTTTGAGGACTCGCTTTCTTCCCGCAGAGAGGTTCCTCTTTTGACTCTTTTTCACCTCTTTATCGACAATAATAATTTGAGGGTCGCCTCGAAAAGCGTATCTTTGCGCCCAAATATAAATTCGGTTTAGCCTATGACGATGCATGCCACCCCCGAACGTCCTTGTCGCGTACTTTTTGTCTGCTTGGGCAACATCTGCCGTTCCCCGGCCGCCGAAGGCATTATGCGACACATGGTCGAGGAGCGTGGCCTCTCGACCGCGTTTTACATCGACTCGGCCGGTACTTACGGCGGCCATGCCGGAGAGCTGCCCGATGCCCGCATGCGCAGCCATGCCGCGCGGCGGGGTTATCGTCTCGACCATCGTTCCCGTCCCATAACGGCTGACGACTTCGACCGCTTCGATGTCATCATAGGCATGGACGACATGAATATCGAGAACTTGCGCCGTTTGGCACCCGATGCCGACTCCCTGTCGAAGATTCACCGCATGACCGACTATGCTCGCCGGTATGGCCACGATTATGTGCCCGACCCCTATTACAGTGGAGCCGATGGTTTTGAGCTGGTGCTCGATTTGCTCGAAGATGCGTGCGGCGGGCTGATAGATGCCCTTTCGGCCCCCGATGCTTAATCGGCAGGAACTTAATTTTTTTTGCTTATGAAGAAATGGATATTTTTGATATGTCTCCTTTTCTCTTGTGAGAGTTGGATAGCTGCTCGCTCCCACACCGATGGAGATACTTTGACACAGATTTTCCCCGACATCGAGGCGGTGCGACAGGCGGTGCAGAATCCCGAGTCGCCCTGTTTCTATCCACGGCTCATTGCCCGGTACATGCAGCGTGATACCACGCTTACCACCGAGGAATACCGTTGCCTCTATCTGGGCTATTCGTTCCAAGACGATTATGACCCTTATCGGGTGTCGTCTTACGAAATGTCGCTCGATACCCTTTATCGGCGCAATGACCTCACGGCGGCCGAATGCGAGAAACTCATTCGATATGCCGGTCAGGTGTTGGCCGACAATCCTTTCGACCTGCGCCGCATGGCCGTCCTGGTCTATGCCAACACGATGCTCGGCAATCACGCCGAAGTGAATTTCTGGCAGACACGCATTCACCATCTTGTCGATGCCATACTCTCTACCGGAGACGGTCGCACGCCCGAGACAGCCTGGTATGTTATCGAGCCGGTACATGCCTATGATATACTCAATACGTTAGGTGTCGTTGCCGAAGCCTACGAGTTCGAGCCCCCATGTTACGATTACATTCAGGTTTATGACCTCATTGGCAATGCTCGCGGGTTTTACTTCAATGTCAGCCGCATACTCGAAGAGTACCAGCGTAAGTTTGGCACGGAGTGAGCGGCTGAGCTGGAACAAGGAAATGAAAAAGGAGGGGAAATTTCCCCTCCTTTTTCATTTTTGTATCTTGAATATCGGAAAAATCCGGTTCAGCGGTTTGTCGGGCAATGTTATTTCCAAACCGTCGGCCGTGCGGGAGAATTTTCGCGTTGCGGAACCATTCGGGTACCTGATAGGACGACAATGACTCCCATGTGGGTCGGAATTGCCCCTGCATCATGGGCTCATCGTCTTCTGTGACGGGTACTTGATAAGTCTGTGCCGACATGAGTCCGGCGGAGAAAATCAGTGATAAGGAAAAGAGTTTGAGTTTCATGGCAGTTTTTCAGGTATCTCTGTTTTTAACAAAGATAGTGATAATAAGAGACAAATAGATATTTGCCGGGAAATTTTCACACGACAATGATGAGCCCCCTTTCTCCATGACGAGTGGCGGGAAATCTTCCCGCCACTCGTCATGGAGAGAATTGGACAACAAAGAAATTTATTGTGCCGACAGCAGGGCTTGCAAAAGCGGTTGCTGTAATGCCTGGGCTCCATTTGAGCCGTTCGGGCTTGTGAGCCCGAGGGCTTGCTGCTTTTGTCTCTCTTCTTTTTCTTTCTCGATGCTTTGCAGCAGACGGTCGGAGAAGGGGAAGGCTCCGTTTTCGAGCAAGGTTTCGAGGGAGATTTGTCCCATGCGGAAGAGTTGCAGCAAGAACTCGTTCGAGGCCGAACGGAATACCGGCGAGGCTGTCGACTCGGTGATGTTGATGTCGACCTCGGCGTGCTGCACTTCGTCGGGCGTGTAAGGTACCTGGCTCTCGTCGACCTTGTCGCCGGCAATGTCGAGGTAACGTTGGCGGTCGTAGTATTGCTGCACGGTTTTCAGCAGTTTGGTGTCGCGATTTTCCCGGAAACTTTTGAACGACTCGAAGATGTCGATGAGGTTGATGCCGGCATTCTGCACCTGTTGCATGTAGAGGTTGGCCGGCGTCCCGGGCGAGGGTGTCTGTCCCTGCATGGCGCCGTGCACGCCCGATATGTCGTCGAGCAGTTTCATTTGCAGGTTGAGCAGTTCGTATGCGCCCACGTTGGTGGCGTTCACGGCAACTTGCTGCGGCAGGGCTTCGCCCGGCTTGGGCTTGAAGAGAATCACCCCGTTGTAGCGGGTCCACTCTTCGGCGATGTCTTCGATGGTCATGCCATCGGGAATTTGGTTCTCGGGGAAGAGAAGTACCCCTTTGGCGCTCGACCCCATGATGAAGTCGACCAGGGTGATGAGGCGGTTGATGTAGCGTTGCTGGTCGATGACATCTTCGACAAATGAGTGTATCTCCCCGTCGATGAGCGGGTAGAGTTTGAAAGCATAAGGGTGTTCGCCGTGCCAGTAGGGCGTTTCTCCCTCGGCCAGTACCTCCCCGAAGGGGGTGAAGAAGCGGTAGTACCAGAATTGGTCGACAAACCATTCGGTATCGATGAGGGGTACATCTTCCCGTGCGATGCCTCTGCTGCGGGCCTCGTTGATGCGCCGGCGGTTTTCCTCGGCGATTTCGTCGGCACGGGCGACCTCTTCCTTGTAATAGCTTCCCGAGAGCCGGTCGTGGCACCTGAGCCGTTCCCGGCTTTCGAGACGCCACACCTCGATGATGCGGCACAGGTGCGTGTCGGCGGGCATGAAAAAGTCGATGTTGTCGAGTCGTTCGCTCGACAGGTTCTCGTAGTTTTCCCTGATGTGGCTCTCGGTGGCGTTGCCGTACATTTCGCGCAACTCTTCTCCGCGTTTGCGTGAGCCGTGGGCAAAGTGCGTGAGCACTTGGGCGACAGGCACGTCGTGCAGTTCGCCGATGAGGGTGCAATCCCAGTGTCGCGGGTCTTCGATGTTGTTGAAGAAGATGCGATTGGGATTTACCTCGTCGATCCACACATCGGTTTTGTCGTGCCGTTTCCCGTACCCTATTTTATGGAAGCAGCTTCCCGAGATGAGGAACTCTTCGAGCGAGCGTCCGTCGATTTCCCACAGGTGGTTGTGTTGGTGCACATATTGCAGGGCCGCGCTCAGGACCTCGCTCAGCGGCTGGTCTTTCCGGTTGCGGGCGATGCACACCGGTTGGGTCTGTACCGAACGGAACTGGCCCACGACATTTTTTACCAGTTTGCGTATCAGGTTGTTTTTCAGCGGGACTTTCCCTTGCTCTTTCAAGTATTGCTCTTCGCTCAGGGTGCGTCCGTCGGGCAGGTCGATGTTGTCGCCCCATTGGTTGCCGAAGGTGTAATTGCGGCTGCGGGTGCGGGTATGGCGGTAACGGTCGAGGTTGTCCCAGGCGCGTTTGGCTTGCCACAAGACTTCGAGGTCGGTCTCGTCGGGCTCTTTTTTCCCTTGTGTATCGACCGAGGCGATGCTTTTCCCGGGCTGCTGTTGCGGCATCAGGTTCCGGTTGTTGAAAATGCGATAATTGGTTTCTTTCATAAAAATATAAAATTGGTTTGACGTGGAGCGGCCGGGCCGCAATGATTTTTCACGGGACAAATAAAGCGATGAATTTTCCCCGCGGCATGTGAAGTTTATAAAAAGCGTCCGCCTGCGACCGATTTGATAAATTCCCCACGGAGCCCCTTGGCTCGTGGCATACATTTGTTGCTGTCATAACCAACTTTTAAATTACGAAAATATGCAAGACCAAAAACGATTACAGATAACCGGTATGTCGGCTCTTTTGCCGCCGGCAATTTCAACCGACGGGGAGTGCAGTCATGTTGTCAATCTCCGTTGCCGCGATGGCGTGTGGTCTCCAGTCGGCACGCCGGCCTGTTGCTACACGCCGACCGATGCGTCGCATCGCCTTGTCTTCGTCCATGTGAACGAGGCTTACAAGCACTATTTTACCTACGACGGTACGACTCTCTTTTATGAAGCAGAGGAGACCGATGGCGCGATTGTGCCCCTGAAAAGCCCTTCGGGTTTTCAAATCTCCGGATTGGAGCGCATCGAGGCGGTGGGAAATGCCATGGTTGTCTTCACCGATAAGGAGATGCAATACCTTTTCTATGTCGACGGCACCTATCGCTTTCTCGGAGAGCGCCCCGATTTTCCCGAGATTACATTTACCCTGAAAGAGAAGACCTCCCGCTCGGAATTTTGGAACGACTATGTGCTGGTCTCCTCTTCTACGCCCGATGCAAACTTTATCCTCTCCGACAACGATAAGTTGCGGTTCACCTCCTTGGTTTACGGTACATACAGCCGGGCCAAGAGTGCGTTGCTCGACGATGGATACCTTTCTTTCCCGTTTATGGTGCGCTATGCCCTGCGGCTTTATGACGACAGCTATATCTATCCCTCGCCCCCTGTGCTGATGTGTGGTTCCGATGTTTTGCCTTTCGATAATAACTTGGCTTCGATGTGCAAGGTCGATGATAAGAAGGTGGTGCAACTCTATCACAACCCCTTCACCCTCTCGGGAGAGAAGGTCTATTACACCGTGAACAAGGCCAATCTCGAAGCGTGGAGCGATGTGATAAAGGGGGTTGATGTCTTTTTCTCCCGGGAGTTGCCCGTAGTGAAAGATGCTACCATCGAGTCATATTACCTCGTTCAGGAGCCTGACGGAAATGGAGACCCGGTGCCGGTCATGCGGTTTGCGATGCCTTTGCTTCCGGACGATGAACAACGGGAGCAGATTGTGAACGAGTCGCTCTTTTATAAAGTGGCCTCGTTCGACATAGAAGAGTTGACGGCCGACCCCGAGACGTCGGCTCCGTTGACCTATACCTGCTCGCTCTCGAACCTTGTGCAGCAGCGCAATCTCCCGCTCGACAACTTCTCACTGCATACCCTTCGGGCCAAGGAGTCGTGTGTTTACAATGGACGCCTTCACTTGGGGAATGTGACGACCCGCTTTTTCGATGGGTATCCGCTTTCACTTTTCTCGACGGAACAAGAGAATTATCGAGGAAGTACACCTACATCTCATTCCATGCAGGGCTTTATGCGGATAACACTGAAAGGAACGACAGGGCAGAGCCAGATGTTTGTCCCTTTCGAGCCTGGTACATATCGACTCACACCTTATCTTTCCTATCCCGACAGTCGGGCTGTGAGAATTGAGATTTTGGGCTTTAATCAATCGGGATCTCCCCGTTATTATGGCCGATTTCCACTGAAAGCCGCACCCAACGAAAACATGGCATATTATCTCAATCCCGAATTTTCTCCCATACAACTGACCTTGGACTTTTCTTCAATGGACGGGTCATTTCAACCTGAGGTAAAAAATCCCGAAGAGCACATTCCCGGCAAGTTGCGGGTATCGGCCGTGTATAATCCGTTTACCTTCCCCCAGACCCTCACCTATACGCTCTCCTCGGGGGCGATTCTCGGCATGGCGGCGGCAACGGCAGCCCTCTCGCAAGGACAGTATGGCGAGTTCCCCCTTTATGTCTTTACCAGCGATGGCATATGGGCTTTGCGGCAGGGCAGCGGCGAGGTGTTGTATGCCAGCCAGTCGCCGGTGAATCGCGAAGTGGCCCTTTCGCCCCGACACATCATCTCGGTCGATGATGCCGTGCTCTATCTCTCCGACCAGGGATTGATGGCCTTGCTCGGTTCCGATTCGGAACTCTTGTCGCGACCCTTCGACGGGACTCCCGATACCCTGCCGGGGCCGGCTCTTTCGGTGCTCGATGCAATGGAGCCGGTGATGACGTCGGCCGTCGACAATACGCCCTTCCGCACGTTTGTGGAGAATGCCGAGATAGGATATAATTACATCGAGAAGGAGTTGCTTTTCCTGTCGCCGGGCTATTCCTATATGTGGGTGTTCGATTTGTTGTCGGCGCAATGGACGCGGCGCAGTGCCTCGTATGTCTCGTTTTATTCGCTTTATCCGACATTGTTGGCCGTCGATGATGAGTCGCGGGTGTATGACCTGTGCGATGAGCAGGCGGCCAATAGGGTGGAGGTGGCGCTTGTGACACGGGCCATCAAGCTGTTGCCCGATGTGGAGAAACGGATACCCCGGTGGGCCTTGCGTTGCAGCGACGATAACGCCTCGCTCGCCTTTTCGCTTTGGGCCTCGAACCGCGCCGATGAGGGATATGGAGCCATTTTCAGGGCACGAGCCGAAGGGGCTATCCCCGGCCGCGTTTCCTTGCGTACCATAGCTCCGCCATATAAATATCATCGGCTTTCGCTCTCGGGCGTGGTCTCTTCTCGGTTCCATCTCGATGCCGTCGATGTGGTGTACGAGCCGGTGTATTCATCGAAGCTCATATAAAAGTCCCCCTCGCCGCACACTCCTGTGCGGCGAGGGGGACTCGATGAGAAATTGTCGCAGGTCAGAACATTTGTGCCACCCGCTTTACGGCGGCGACAAAAGCCTCGCACTCTTCGATGGTGTTGTAGAGGGCAAAAGAGGCGCGCAGCGTGCCTACGATGCCAAAGCGTTCCATGAGCGGTTGGGCGCAATGGTGACCCGAACGCAGGGCAAATCCCAGCTTGTCGAGCAGCATGCCCATGTCGTAGGGGTGAATGTCGCGGACGAGAAACGAGATGACGCCGCATTTCTGAGGGGCGGTCCCGTAAATGCGTATGCCGTCGATTTCTTCCAGCAGCCGGCGGGTGGTATATTGCAGCAGCTCCTGTTCGTGGGCGGCGATGTTTTCTATGCCGATGCGGTCGATGTAGTCGAGGGCACTGGCAAAGGCCATCGTACCGATGTAATCGGGTGTCCCTGCCTCGAACTTGAACGGCAGCTCGTTGAAGGTCGTCTTCTCGAAGGTCACATGCCCTATCATCTCGCCGCCACCTTGATAAGGGGGTATGGCATTGAGCCATTTCTCTTTGCCGTAGAGGACGCCGATGCCCGTGGGCCCATACATTTTATGAGCCGAGAGCACATAGAAGTCGACGTCGAGTGCCTGCACGTCGACCCGGTGGTGCAGGGCGCCTTGTGCGCCGTCGATGAGCACCGGTACCTGGTGGCGGTGGGCCATGTCGATAATCTCCTTGATGGGATTGACCGTTCCCAGGACATTCGACACATGGGTGATGGAGACCAGTCGGGTCTTTTCGTTGAAAGCCGAGGCAAGCGCCTCCATGTCGAGCACGCCCCGGTCGTCGATGGGTATGACGCGCAAGGCAATCTTCCGCTCGCTTTGCAGCAGTTGCCACGGCACGATGTTGGCGTGGTGTTCCATCTCCGAGATGATGACTTCGTCGCCGTCGTGGAGGAATGCCTCTCCGAAGGAGTGCGCCACGAGATTGATCGACTCGGTCGTGCCGCGGGTGAAGATAATCTCTTTTTCGCTGGCGGCGTTGAGGAATTGTTGTACGCGTCGGCGCGCATGTTCATGACCGTCGGTGGCTTCTTGGCTCAGGCGGTGCACGCCGCGGTGCACGTTGGCATTGATGCGGGTGTAGCCGTCGGTGATGGTCTCGATGACGCAGCGCGGTTTCTGGGAGGTGGCGGCATTGTCGAGGTAGACCAGCGGCTTGCCGTAGACTTCACGCGCAAGAATGGGAAAGTCTTCTCTTATTTTGTCGATGTCGAGCATGATATGTCTCCTTCCTTTATTGGCAGATGCGGCAGCCGGCACATTTGTCGAGGGTGCCTCTGAACCGGCGTTCGACCATCTTGTGCAACCTCTCCCGCAGGCTTTCGATGCGCACCTTCTCGATGACATCGTGTGTGAAGGCCACCATGAGCAACATGCGGGCTTCGGCTTCGGGTATTCCTCGCGAACGCATGTAGAAAAGGGCGTTCGTGTCGAGTTGCCCGGTCGTTGCGCCGTGGCTGCACTTCACGTCGTCGGCATAGATTTCGAGTTGCGGTTGGGTATAGATGTGAGCCTCCTTGGTGGTGCAGAGGTTGCGGTTGGTCTGTATGGCTGAGGTCTTTTGGGCGCCCTGTCGCACGAGAATGCGGCCGTTGAATACCCCTGTGGCCGAGTCTTCGAGTACATACTTGAAGAGCTCGTCGCTGGTGCAGTGGGCGGCTTTGTGGTCGATGAAGGTGAAGTTGTCGACGGCCTGACGCTTGTCGGCCACCGCCATGCCGTAGAGATGCGTCTCGGCGCCTTCGCCTTCGAGCGTGATGGTGAAGTTGTTGCGCGTGTAGCCGTTGTGCAGGGTGATGCCGTTGACCAGCACGTTCGATGAGCGTTCTTGGCGTATGAACGTCGATGCGACGCGATGGGTGTTGAGGGTCGACTCTTCGAGGTCGTAGTAGTCGAACTTGGCGTCGGGACCTACAAAAATCTCATTGACAGCCGAGGTCAGGAAATGCCCTTTGTCGAGCGTGTGGTCACATGCGAGCAGATGGGCCTGTGCCCCCTCTTCGAGCACGATGAGCATGCGCAGGTTGGCCATGAAGTCGTGCGAGCCGTGGGTGAGGTGTACGATTTGCAGCGGCTCTTCGATTTTTACATGACGGGGCACATAGAGAAAGAATCCGTCTTGCACGAGGGCCGTGTTGAGTGCCACGGTGCCGTCTTTCCCGGTGCCGGCCAGGCGGCCGTAGTAGCGGTCGACCAAGTCGGGGTAGCGGGTGGCTGCTTCGCAGAGGCTGCAAGCCAATACGCCCTCGGGCAGGGGCTTGGTGTTGTTGCCCGAGAATATGTCGCCGACGAAGAAGTAGGGCTGGCTTTCGAGGTCGGGAACGGCACATCGGAAACTCTCTTTTATTGTGGCTTGCGGGGCGATGCGTGCCAAGTTGAGCCCGTAGTCGGGCGCATAGAAGGCTTCGATGTCGGTGTGCAGGAACTCCTCTTGCCGCTTGTGGGGCAAACCCAGCCGTTCGAAGTCGCGCATGGCGGCATCGCGTCGGCTGTTCAACACGGCAGCCGAGTGGCGGTCGATGAGTTCCCGGTGCTGGCGGTAGAGGTCGATATATTGTTGTGCGGCATTCATAGGTGAAAGTTTTTAAGCGTCAACCTCTTTTTTTATCCAGTCGTAGCCCTTCTCTTCGAGTTCGAGCGCCAACTCGGGGCCGCCCGATTTGACGATGCGGCCCTTGTAGAGTACATGCACGAAGTCGGGGGCGATGTAGTCGAGCAGCCGCTGGTAATGGGTGATGACGATGGTGGCGTTTTGGTCCGATTTCAGTTGGTTGACCCCTTGCGATACGATGCGCAGGGCGTCGATGTCGAGGCCGCTGTCGGTCTCGTCGAGAATCGACAGCCGGGGTTGCAACATGGCCATCTGGAATATCTCGTTCCGTTTTTTCTCTCCGCCCGAGAATCCTTCATTGACCGAGCGGCTGGCCAGTTTGTTGTCGAGCTCGACAATGGCGCGTTTTTCGCGCATCATTTTCAGGAAATCGGTGGCCGACAGAGGTTCTTCGCCCCAGTATTTGCGTTTGGCATTGATGGCGGCACGCATGAAATTGACCATGCTGACTCCCGGTATCTCCACCGGGTATTGGAAACTGAGGAAGAGCCCTTCGTGGGCGCGGTCTTCGGGTGAGAGCGACAGCAGGTCTTTCCCGCAAAATTCGACACTTCCCTCGGTGACTTCAAAAGCCGGATTCCCGGTGAGTACCGACGACAGCGTGCTTTTTCCCGAACCGTTGGGCCCCATGATGGCGTGCACCTCTCCTTGTTTTACCGTCAGGTCGATGCCTTTCAATATCTCTTTGCCGTTGATGCTGGCGTGCAGATTTTTTATGGTGAGCATATGTCAGTATTTTTTTATTCTTTCCTTGTGCCCGGGCGAGACGCCGGCCTCTTATCCGACCGAACCTTCGAGCGTGATTTGCAATAGTTTCTGGGCCTCTACGGCAAACTCCATGGGCAGTTTGTTCATCACTTCCTTGGCATATCCGTTCACGATGAGGCCCACGGCTTCTTCGGTGGGAATGCCCCGCTGGTTGCAGTAGAAGATTTGTTCTTCGTTGATTTTCGACGTCGTTGCTTCGTGTTCCACGATGGCGGTGTCGTTCTTGATGTCCATGTAGGGGAACGTGTGGGCTCCGCATTGGTCGCTCAGCAACAGGCTGTCGCATTGGGTGTAGTTGCGGGCATTGTCGGCGCCGGGAGCCACGCGCACCAGTCCGCGGTAGCTGTTTTGGCTCTTGCCGGCCGAGATACCCTTCGACACGATGGTGCTGCGGGTGTTTTTCCCGATGTGTATCATCTTGGTGCCGGTGTCGGCTTGTTGGAAATTATTGGTCACGGCAACCGAATAAAATTCGCCGATGGAGTTGTCTCCGGCCAAAATGCAGCTGGGATATTTCCAAGTGATGGCCGAGCCGGTCTCTACCTGGGTCCAGGATATTTTGGAGTGGTCGCCTTTGCACAGTCCCCGCTTGGTGACGAAATTGTAGATGCCGCCGCGCCCCTCTTTGTCGCCGGGGTACCAGTTCTGCACGGTCGAGTATTTTACTTCGGCCCGTTCGTGGGCGCGTATCTCGACGATGGCGGCGTGCAGCTGGTTTTCGTCGCGCATGGGGGCGGTGCAACCTTCGAGGTAGCTTACATAACTGTCGTCGTCGGCGATGATGAGGGTGCGTTCGAATTGACCGGTGTTGGCCGCATTGATGCGGAAGTAGGTCGACAGCTCCATGGGGCAACGCACTCCTTTGGGAATGTATACGAACGAGCCGTCGCTGAATACCGCCGAGTTGAGGGCGGCAAAGAAGTTGTCGCGATAGGGAACCACCGTGCCCAGGTATTGGCGCACCAGGTCGGGGTAGTCTTTCACGGCCTCGCTGATGGAGCAGAAAATGACCCCCAGTTCGGCCAGTTTCTCCTTGAAGGTGGTTTTTACCGAGACGCTGTCCATGACCGCGTCGACGGCGATGCCCGAGAGTTTCATTTGCTCTTCGAGCGAAATGCCCAGTTTGTTGAAGGTGTCGAGCAGTTCGGGGTCGACCTCGTCGAGACTCTTGGGCGACTCTTTCTTCTTGGGGGCGGCGTAGTAGCTGATGGCTTGGTAGTCGATTTCGGGAATGTCGAGGTGCGCCCAGTGGGGCATTTCGAGCGTTTTCCAGTAGGCAAAGGCTTTGAGCCGGAAGTCGAGCAACCATTCGGGCTCGTGTTTCTTGGCCGATATGAGCCGCACCACGCCTTCGTTCAGACCCCGGGGAATTACTTCGGTGTCGATGTCGGTGACAAAGCCGTATTTGTAATCCGACGAGGTGACTTCATCGATGATTTTATCCGTGTCTCCATTCCCTTTGGGAACTTGGGGCACCGGTTGTCCGTTATGCGGGGAATTGATATTGTCTTTTTTCATTGTCGGGTACATGACGCAGTTGGGGCGATAGGCCCCGGTTTAAGGTAAGAACGACGGAAGGTCGTCTTTGTTTATTTCCGGCAGGGAGATTTGTATGTCGGGCAATTCGACCCGTTCTTTCGACCAGTCGATGACCACGGGAGCCACCTTCATGACCATTTGGCTCAGTCGGGCTTCCTGAGGGATTTGAGGTACGACCTGCTTGTCTCCCTGCGATAATATGGTATAGAGGTTGAGCAGCGCGCTGATGACAAGCAGGTATTTGAAGAAGCAGAAAATGCAGCCGGCGATGCGGTCGAACCACCCCAGGTGCAGCATGAGAAGCGTCTTTTTGAGCAGCCGCGCCAACAGGTTGCACCCGAAGAGCAACACCAGGAATGAGATGAGATAGGCCAGCTGGTGGGTGATGCGCGGGCCGGCGAAGTCGAACTGGTTGAGCAGGTTCTCGAACAGGGGCGCGAAGAGGTTGGCAAACAAGATGGCCACAATCAGCCCGCCAAGTGCTCCCAGTTGTTGCACGATGCCTTTGTGGTACCCGTGCACCAAACCGTATGCAAGAATGGCGCCAACGATAATATCTATGAATTCTACGTTCATCGTTGTTCTTTCGGGAAAAGGAGATAAGGCGGCCCGTGCGGTGTCGCAGAAGCCGCCTTATCGGGTTTTGTCAGAGTGTCTTTTTAACCTCTACTTCTTCGTAGGCTTCGATAAGGTCGCCTACCTTTATGTCGTTGTAGTTGGCGATATTGAGACCGCACTCATAGCCTGAGGCAACTTCTTTCACGTCGTCCTTGAAGCGTTTGAGTGAGCCGAGCTCGCCGGTGTATATGACGATGCCGTCGCGTATGAGGCGCACCTTGTTGGTGCGTTTTATCTTGCCTTCTTTCACGATACCGCCGGCAACGGTACCCACTTTTGAGATGTGGAAGGTCTCGCGCACTTCGACCGTGGCGGTCACTTCTTCCTTGATTTCGGGTGAGAGCATGCCTTCCATGGCGGCTTTTACCTCCTCGATGGCGTCGTAGATAATCGAGTAGAGACGTATGTCGACGCCCTCTTTCTCGGCCAGTTTGCGGGCGGCCATGGAGGGGCGCACTTGGAAGCCGACGATGATGGCGTTGGAGGCGGCAGCCAGGGTGACGTCCGATTCGGAGATTTGGCCTACGGCTTTGTGCAGGACGTTGACTTGTATCTCCTCGGTCGACAACTTGATGAGCGAGTCGCTGAGGGCTTCGATGGAACCGTCGACGTCGCCTTTCACGATGATGTTCAACTCCTGGAAGTTGCCGATGGCGATGCGGCGTCCGATGTCGTCGAGGGTGAGCAGCTTGTGGGTGCGCAGACCCTGTTCGCGTTGCAACTGTTCGCGTTTGGTGGCAATCTCGCGGGCTTCTTGCTCGCTTTCCAATACCTTGAACTGGTCACCGGCCGTGGGGGCGCCGTTCAATCCCAAGATGAGCACAGGTGCCGAAGGCCCGGCCTCCTTGATGCGGGCGTTACGTTCGTTGAACATCGCTTTGACGCGGCCAAACTGGGTGCCGGCCAATACGACGTCGCCCGTGTGCAGGGTTCCGTTTTCGACCAGTACCGTGGCTACATATCCGCGGCCGCGGTCGAGGGCCGATTCGATAATCGAACCTGTGGCCCGGCGGTTGGGGTTGGCTTTCAAGTCGAGCATTTCGGCTTCGAGCAGCACCTTCTCCATCAGTTCCTTCACGCCGGTTCCTTTCTTGGCCGAGATGTCCTGCGACTGGTATTTTCCGCCCCACTCTTCGACCAGGTAGTTCATGTTGGCCAGCTCCTCCTTGATTTTGTCGGGGTTGGCGTTTGGCTTGTCTATCTTGTTGATGGCAAAGACGATAGGTACGCCCGCGGCCGAGGCGTGGTTGATGGCTTCGACCGTTTGGGGCATGACGTTGTCGTCGGCAGCCACGATGATGATGGCGATGTCGGTGACTTTGGCACCGCGGGCACGCATGGCGGTGAAGGCTTCGTGACCCGGCGTGTCGAGGAAGGTGATGCGACGGCCGTCATCGAGAACGACGTTGTAGGCGCCGATGTGCTGGGTGATGCCTCCTGCTTCACCCGCGATGACGTTGGCGTTGCGTATGTAGTCGAGGAGCGAGGTCTTTCCGTGGTCGACGTGACCCATGACGGTCACGATGGGCGGACGCTGCGTGAGGTCTTCTTCGCGGTCGGCCTCTTCTTCCATGGCTTCGGCCACTTCGGCGCTCACATATTCGGTTTTGAACCCGAATTCTTCGGCCACGATGTTGATGGTCTCGGCGTCGAGGCGCTGGTTGATCGATACCATGATACCGAGGCTCATGCAGGTGGCGATGACATTGTTTACCGGCACGTTCATGAGACTGGCCAGGTCATTGGCCGTCACAAACTCGGTGAGTTTCAGGATATGGCTTTCTTCCATCTCCCGTTCGGCCGCCTCTTGGGCTTTGGTCGAGAAGGCTTCCCGTTTCTCTTTCCGCCATTTGGCGCTTTTCTTTTGACCTTTGGCGGTGAGGCGGGCGAGGGTCTCTTTGATTTGTTTTTGCACGTCTTCTTCGTTGACTTCGGCTTTTATGGGCTTTTTCAACTTCGAGGGCTGTTGCTGTTTGCCGTTGTTGTGGCGGTCGCTGCTGTAAGAGTTGTCGATATTGTGTTCGATGTCGATGCGCTCTTTCTTGATGCGTTTGCGTTTTTTGCGTTCCCCGTCGTTTTCGGTATTGTCGTTTGGTGGCGTGGCCGGGCGCTTGTTGTTGTCGACGCGCTGTTTTTCTTTGGCTTCACGCTCCTTGCGTTTCTCTTCTTTGCTTTTTTTCTTCGGACGGGTCTGTTGGTTGATGGCCGATAGGTCGATTTTGCCGACGACGTTGATACCCGGCGTCTTGACCGTGCTCAACTTGAATATATTGTCGCCTTTCTCGGCAGGAGCGGCCTCTTTGGTTTCTTCCGACGCTTCTGCTGCGGCTTCTTGCTGCGTTACTTCGTTTGGGCCTTCAACCTCTTCGGTCGTGGTTTCTGCCTCGGGCTCATCGTCTTCTTCGTCGTAGCTCTCTTCTTCATCGTTCCAGGTGTCGTCTTCTTCGGCATCGGTTTCTTCCGGTGCGGGTTCCGATGTTTCGGTCGGGGCTTCAACAGGAGACTCTACGGTAACTTCCGGCTCTTCGACCTCAGGTTCCTCTACGGGTTGCGCTTTGGGCTCTTCGGCCTTCTTGTGCAAGCTGTCCAAGTCGATTTTGCCGACGGCTTTGATGTGGGGTTTGAGCGATTCGTCGATAATTGTCTCGATTTCCTGAGGCTCGTTGTTACTCTCTTCCTGTGCGGCTTTTTTCTCTTTTTGCCGTTCCTGGCTGATGCGTTCCGACTCGATTTTCAGGTTTTTGTCGGAGCTGAATTCTTTGACGAGCAATTCATATTGCTCGTCGGTGATTTTGGTGTTCGGGGTCAGTTCGATCTCGAAACCTTTCTTTCGCAGGAACGCGGCTACCGTCTGTATGCCTACGTTTAAGTCTCTTGTTACTTTATTTAACCTTATCGACATAGTTCCATTTTAACGTTGATGAATCTGGTTGGCCACTTTTCTTTTCCTCTTGTGGCTGCGAGAGCATAGAACCCGAGCTTTTCGGCTCGATGGGCGGAAACCGGAGGGTTATGCCTCCTCGTCGGTTTCGTCAAATTCCGCTTTCAGAATTTTGATGACTTCATCGACCGTGTCTTCTTCGAGGTCGGCGCCTTCGATGAGCTCCTCACGGCTCTTGGCCAATACGCTCTTGGCGGTGGCGCAGCCGATGCTTTTCAGGGCTTCGATGACCCATTCGTCGATTTCGTCTTTGAATTCATCGAGGTAGATGTCTTCTTCTTCGCCCTCGTCGATGTCGCGGTACACGTCGATGGTGTAGCCGGTGAGCATGCTGGCGAGTTTGATGTTGAGGCCGCCTTTTCCGATGGCGAGCGATACCTCTTCGGGTTTGAGGAACACCTCGGCCTTTTTCTCCTCTTCGTTGAGGCGTATCGAGGATATTTTGGCGGGGTTCAAGGCTCGTTGTATGAAGAGCGACGTGTTGGTCGTGTAGTTGATGACGTCGATGTTCTCGTTGCGCAACTCTCTCACGATGCCGTGTATGCGCGACCCTTTCACACCTACGCAGGCGCCTACCGGGTCGATGCGTTCGTCATACGATTCGACGGCGATTTTTGCCCGTTCGCCGGGAATGCGGGCCACCTTGTGTATGGTGATGAGGCCGTCGTGTATCTCGGGCACTTCGAGCTCGAAGAGTCGGTGCAGGAAATTTTCCGAGGTGCGCGACACGATGATTTTGGGGTTGTTGTTCTTGTTGTCGACCTGCAAGATGACGGCGCGGGCGGTTTCACCCTTGCGGTAGAAGTCGCCGGGAATCTGCTCGGTCTTGGGAAGAATGAGCTCGTTGCCCTCGTCGTCGATGAGGAGCATCTCCTTTTTCCATATTTGATATACTTCGGCGCTGACGAGCTGGCCGATTTTGTCTTTGTATTGGTTGTAAATGGCGTCTTTTTGGAGTTCCAGAATCTTCGATGCGAGAGTCTGGCGCAGGTTCAGAATGGCACGGCGGCCGAATTTCTCGAAGAATACCTCGTCGGTCACCTCTTCGCCCACTTCATAGTCGGCGTCGATTTTCTTCGCTTCCGACAGGGAGATTTGCAGGTTGGGGTCTTCGACCTTGTCGTCTTCGACCACTTCGCGGTTGCGCCATATCTCGAAGTCGCCTTTGTCGGGGTTGACGATGATGTCGAAGTTTTCGTCGGTACCGAACATCTTTGCTAACACGTTGCGGAAAGACTCTTCCAACACGCTGATCATGGTGGTACGGTCGATGTTTTTCAGTTCCTTGAATTCGGCGAAGGTGTCGACCATGCTGATTGTTTCCTCTTTCTTGGCCATTTTATTTGAATCTGATTAGGTATTTTGTATATTTAATTTCGTTGTAGGGGAAAGTCAAATCTTCTTCGACTTCGATTTTGCGCTTGGCGCCTTCGGGTTTCACCTTCTTGGTGACGGTGACGACAAAGCCCGTTTCGTCGGCGGCTTTGAGCACGCCGTTGAGTTTCTGCCCGGCGCGGGTGAGCACCTCGACTTCATTGCCGATGTTTTTTTTGTACTGCCGCACGACTTTGAACGGCGAGGTTATGCCGGCCGAGCCGACTTCAAGTTCATAATCTTCGACATCTCGGTCGAGACGGCTTTCGATGAAGCGGTGCAATGCGGTGCAGCGGTCTATGTCCACGCCTTCGTCGTTGTCGACTTCGACCACGATGCGGTTGTCGGGGGAGACGGTGATGTCGACGATGAACAGGTCGGTTGCCGCAATGCCCTCTTTCACGATTTCTTCTACAATCTGGGTGTCTATCATATCACAAGGTTATCGGCCGGTTCAGAATAAAACGAGGGGACAAACTTGTCCCCTCTCTTACGCGGCTCATTTACGAGGCAAATATAGTCATTTCCTTCGGTGTGCGCAAACCTTCCTCTCTTATTTTGTACGCGAAAGAGGTTTTTGATATGAATATTTATTGTTTTTTAACAATATACCCTTCCTTCATTGCCCGGTCGGGAAGGGAAACTGGCGTAGTTCTTTTCTCAATATCAACTCGTTTCCGTTGCAATAGCAATTGCATATTTCATGGAATCGCGCGTTGTGGCTCATCTCGCTCAGATGGGCGAGCTCGTGCAGAATGACGTAGTCGATGAGTCGGTCGGGCAGGTACATGAGGTGGTAGGAGAGGGTGATGCGGCGGTCGCTGCGACACGCGCCCAGGCGTCGGACTCCTCGCCCGATGATTACGCCGTTGTAGCGGTTGCCCGTTTGGCGGGCCCACTGTTCGAGCCGTTGGGGCAGGAAGTTCTCGGCGGCTTTTTTGAGGTGCCGGTGTATTTCCCGCGCGATGGCCTTCTGCATGAGGGGCGTGCGCCAGTCGATGCCCGCAGGCACCATGATGAGCACCCTCCCGGGGAGTTGCCGGCTGCATACGTTCGTATATGTGCCGTTCGATATTTCGATGGTGAAAGTGCGGGTGGGGATCATGTCGCCCGGACTTAAAAGTGATTGTCTTTTTCGGCGCATGAGCTTGCGCAGGACGTCACGTTTTTCGTCGATGATTTTGAGCACCGCCTCCCGGCGGGTGTGCGGCGGAACGGTAACCGACAGGCTGTCGTTCCGGGCCCTGAAAATGAGGTGCCGCGCTGTGGCGCGTTCGCGCAGGGTGATGAGTCCGAACTCGGGGTCGGTAATGGTGTTGGTGGAAGATTTCATGTCGGCAAAGTTATGCAAATGTCGGGAAAGATGTTGTGCACGATGCCGTCTCTTTTCAGAAGTCGTTACAAAGGCAATTCCCCATGGAGAAATCGTTCGCCCTGTTGCCGCGCACTCTCTCATGGGTGCCTCTTTTACCGGAAGTCGCGGCGGTTTACGGCGACGGCTGTTTCCCCTGTGTGCGGGTCCGATTGCCGCAAAAACATGGTGCTCGTCGTCCCTGACTTACCTTACCGGCAGAGTATGGAGAGGAGTTTCGCGAGGTAGGAGAGGTGGTTGGCTTCGATGTAACGGTCATCTCCCGGGTCGGCCAGTGAGATGAGATAGCTGGCAAATTGAAGGCGGGTTTCGAGCTCTTCGATGTTTCCGAATACCTCATAGGGGTCGACCGATGTGATTTCCAGGATTTCGGGGTAGAAGTCGTATTTTTTGCAGACGTTCTCGATGAGGTTGTGTTTGTCTTTGTTGCATGAGGGGCGATTTCCCGAAAGTATAATCATGGCTTGCAAAAGAGCGGCCAATTCTCTTTTGTTGGGTCTTTTGTTTATCATACAAATAATTTTGGCTTGTATGACAAAAGTAGTAAAATTTGTATCGTTTTTGCCTTTTTTAGGGAGATAATGTATGATTTGTTTAGTTAATAAAACTAAATTAATAGTTTCCCGGGAATTGGAGGCGAAGGTCGAAAGGCGGGGACGGGGCGGAGACGCGTTTATCCGTTGCTTCTCAAATCGACCCCCCACATGAGTTTCTTGCGCAGCGTGTCGGTAAAGAGGTGTTTGTCGCGTTTGATGATGCGTATGGGGAAAGGGGCCTTGCACAGGGTGATGCTTTCGCCCGAATATTTCTCTTCGGAGCGGCCGTCGAGGCTCACCAGGAAATGGCGGTTGCGACCTTCGGCCACGAGCGTTATCTCGGCATTGTCGCCAATGACCAGTGGCCGCACGTTGAGGCTGTGCGGTGCCACGGGGGTGATGATGAAGTTGGCCGCGTTGGGGGCGACGATGGGGCCGCCCACGCTCAGGGAGTAACCCGTCGAGCCGGTAGGGGTGGCGACCAGCAGACCGTCGGCCTGGTAGGTGTTCAGGAACGAGCCGTCGAGATAGGCGTGTATGGTAATCATCGAAGAGGTGTCGAGTTTGAGCACGGCCACCTCATTCAGGGCATAGGGCCACGCGGCGTGGCTGCCGTCGGAGACGTGCAGCAGGGCTCTCTCTTCGATGTGATAGCGCCCTTCCATGATTTCGTCGATGGCCTGTGCCATCTCGCTGCATTGTACGTCGGCCAGGAAACCCATGCGGCCGAGGTTGATGCCGAGAATGGGGATTCCCTTGTCACCGATGCGCTCGGCCGTTTTCAGGAACGTGCCGTCCCCGCCGAGGCTCAGGGCGATGTCGGCTTCGAAATCATTTCCCGAGAGAACCGCGGCTCCCGGTTCTGTTATGCCCATGTCGTGCATGATTCTGAGAAATTCCCGGTCGATGAGCAGTTGGGGGGCGTATTTTTTCAGAGAAGAAAACAGGGTGTTGATTTCTTCTTTTTTGTCTGTGGCGTAGGATTTTCCGAAAATGACGATTCTCATGGGAGCGGTGCTGGTCGTTTGGGAGTGGAAATTTTGTGAAATATGCTGCAAATGTGGAATAGTTTTTTTCAAAATTGAACAAAAGCTATTACTTTTGCGAGTAATATTCGTGTACAAAAGTAAGAAAAAAAACAGTACCCGCATATCGAAATCCGAAAAACGGAATAACTCCTAATGTTATTATGACACAACTCAGCGTAAATGTAAACAAAGTCGCCACCTTGCGCAATGCCCGTGGCGGGCAAGTCCCCGATGTGTTGAAGGTCGCTCTCGATTGCGAACAGTTCGGCGCGCAAGGCATTACCGTGCACCCGCGCCCCGACGAACGCCATATCCGTTATGCCGACGTCTATGCCTTGCGCCCGGCCCTGCACACCGAATTCAACATCGAAGGCAATCCCATCGGCAAGTTTGTCGACCTCGTCTTGCAGGTAAAACCGGCCCAGGTGACCATGGTCCCCGATGCGGTCGATGCCATTACCTCCAATGCGGGGTGGGACACGCGTCGGAATTTCGATTTCCTCAGTGAGACGGTCGACCGTTTCAACCATGCCGGCATACGCACCTCGATATTCGTCGATGCCGACCTCGAAATGATTGAGTGGGCCGCCAAGACGGGAACCGACCGCGTAGAGCTCTACACCGAGCCCTATGCTTCGGGCTATGCCGCCGACCGGGAAAAGGCCGTCGCCCCCTTTGTCGAAGCCGCCAAGTTGGCTCACAAGTTGGGCATGGGAGTAAATGCCGGTCACGACCTCAGCCTCGAAAACCTGCGCTATTTCCACGAGCAGGTTCCTTATGTCGATGAGGTGTCGATAGGCCATGCCTTGATATGCGACGCCCTCTATTATGGCCTCGAAGAGACGATTCGTCGCTATTTGGATTGCTTGAAATAAATCTCATACGATAATTCTTTACACAAAAAAACTTGCCATGACACTTTTGTTATCTCTTTTGGCTCAAACCAACATGGTGGAACCCGTGCAGGCTGCGGCCCTCGAAGCCCAAACCGCCGTGCCGCCGCTCAACTTGTGGTCGCTTTCGCTCAAAGGCGGTTTCATCATGATACCAATCGTTTTGCTTTCCCTGGTGACGATTTATATCTTCGTCGAGCGGTGGCTTGTCTTGCGCGATGCCGCCCGTCAGGACGACACCTTCATGCAACGCATCAAAGACTACATACATGCCGGTGACATCGACTCGGCGCTGAACCTTTGCAAGAAAAACCCCACTCCGGTCGCCCGCCTTATCGAGAAGGGTATCACCCGTCTGGGTCGTCCCATGAACGACGTGTTGGTCGCCATCGAAAATGTGGGAAATATCGAAGTGGCCAAGCTCGAACGCCGCTTTACCTGGATAGCCACCACCGCCGCCGGCGCTCCCATGCTCGGCTTCCTCGGCACGGTAACCGGTATGGTCAATGCCTTTTACAGCATGGCGGCCGCCGGTGAAGCCGCCGACATCACCACGTTGTCGAGCGGTATCTACGAAGCCCTCGTCACGACGGTGGCCGGATTGGTCGTGGGTATCATCGCCATGTTTGCCTACAATTACCTGGTTTCCCGGGTCAATACGGTTGTCAACCAGCTCGAAGCCAGTACCATGGAGTTTATGGATTTGCTCAACGAACCCGCCAACAAGAAATAAGAGAGGAGGATTGCCATGGCTCTTAAACGCAAAAACCGCATCGAAGCTACATTCAGCATGGCATCGATGACCGATGTGATTTTCCTCCTGCTCATATTCTTTATGGTCACCTCGACCTTTGTGTTCCCCAACGCCATCAAGGTAAACCTGCCGCAGAGCAAGCAGGAGATGAGCGTGAAACCCTTGGCGCGTGTCACGATTGATGCTTCGCTCAACTATTATGTCTCGGTGGGGAAGTCCAAAGCCGTGAAGGTGGCTTATGAAGAACTGGCGGCCTATTTGATTGAAGCGCGCAATCAGGACCCCGAAATGTATTTCGCCCTTTATGCCGACGAGAGTGTGCCCTACCGCGAAATCATGAAAGTGCTCAATGTCGCCAGCGACAACCAGTTGCGCATGGTATTGGCTACCCAACCCGTGAAAGAGTAAAAGACAAGACGTGGAAGAAAAAAAGAAAAATCGGTTGATTGCCTCCGCGGTGACGATAGCAGTGCATGTGGCCATCTTGCTGTTGCTGCTTTTCTATACCCTGTCGGCTCCGGAGATTCGCGAAGACGACGGCAGCGGCATCGTGTTGCAACTCGGCGTTATCGATGCCGAAGCCGGGACCTTTACGCCGATGGCGGCCGCACCTCCGCCCCAACCCGTCGATGCCGAGCCGGTTGTTACGCAGGACATCGAAGAGACGGTCTCGCTCGATGAGGAGAAACCCGAGCCCGAGGTGGCTCCCGACCTCTCGGAGAAGAAGGCCGAGCCGCAACCCGAGCCCGAGACTTCGCCCATCGATGACCTTTGGGCCGATGCCCTCAGCAAGGGAAAAACGGCCGACAGCATAGCCGCGAACGACCAAAAGAAAGGCTCGCCCCAAGGCAATGCGGCCGCGGGAGCCACGGTCGGTTCGCCCGGTTATGGCGATTACGATTTGGGCGGCCGCGGACTCGTGGGGCGTTTGCCCAAGCCCGAATATTCAGGCACCAACGACGAGGGAACCATTGTCGTGGAAGTGCTTGTCGCTCCCGACGGCCGCGTCGTGCAGGCCAATGTCACCCCCTCGGGCAGCAAGGGGACTGCCGCTTCCAATGCCACTTTGCGCAGCCGCGCCGAAGCCGCTGCCCGTCGCGCCGTCTTTGAACGCAAGGCATCGGGCAATGAAAACCAGTGGGGAAGCATTACCTATTATTTCAAACAGAACTGATTCTTTCCTTGAAAACGGTCGGCCGGCATGCGTTTCGACGCCTGTCGCCCGTCTTGAAAAGCAATCCGATGGGACTTGAATGATGCGATGAACAACGGAATCATTTTACTTGTCATATTAGCCGCCTACTTTGCCGTACTGTTGCTTATCGGCCGTTTCTCGGGTGGAAAATCCGATGACAACAACAATTTCTTCTTGGCCGGTAAATCCTCTCCGTGGTGGCTGGTGGCCATCGGCATGATAGGAACCTCCATCTCGGGGGTGACCTTCATTTCGGTGCCCGGAATGCCGCTCACCATCGATATGACCTATATGCAGACGGTCTTGGGCTTTCTCGTCGGATATATCATTATCGCCCGCGTTTTGCTCCCGCTCTACTACCGCCTCGAACTCACATCGATTTACACCTATCTCGAACGCCGTTTCGGAATCCGTTCATACAAGACCGGCGCCGCTTTTTTCTTCATCTCCAAGATTATCGGGGCTGCTGCCCGCCTGTACCTCGTCGTCATGATTTTGCAGCACATCGTGCTGGCCGATTGGCATATTCCCTTTTGGCTCACGGCGTTGGTTGTCGTGCTCCTGATATGGCTCTATTCCCATCGCAGCGGCATGCGCACGATTGTGCGCACCGATGCGTTGCAGACGCTCTTCATGATAGGAGCCCTGTTGCTCATTCTTGTCCAGCTTATGACGCGCATGCACCTCGGTGCGGGCGATGTTGTCGATACGGTGCGCAACAGCGGTCTCGAACGCATCTTTGTCTTCGACGACTGGCACACGAAGCAGAATTTCTTCAAGCAGTTTTTCAGCGGGATATTCATTACCATAGTCATGTCGGGGCTCGACCAGGACATCATGCAGAAAAATCTCTCGATACGCACGTTGCGCGAAGCGCAGAAGAACATGTATATCTATGGCACCGCCTTTGTGCCGGTCAATTTGCTCTTCCTGGTATTGGGCATTTTGCTGGTCGCTTTTGCCGGGGAGCAGGGAATCGCTCTCCCCGAAAAGACCGACGAACTGTTGCCGATGATGGCGACCGACCATCTCGGTTTCGGGGTGTTGCTCCTGTTTAGCGTGGGTATCGTGGCGGCCGCTTTTTCGAGCGCCGACTCGGCATTGACGGCACTCACGACTTCGTTTTGTGTCGATATGCTGGGCGTGAATCGTCGCCCGGCCGATGAGGCCGTGACCATTCGCAAACGGGCCCATATCGCTATTTCGCTGCTCTTTTTTGCTATCATGTGCGTTATCGAGGCGCTCAACGATACCAGCGTCATCGACGCCATCTATACGATTGCCGGATATACCTACGGGCCGTTGCTGGGCCTTTTCGTATATGGCCTCTTTATGAAAGGCTCTCCGCGCGACCGTTATATTCCCTGGGTGGCTCTTGCCTCACCCATATTGTGCTATCTTTTGCAACGGTGGCTTGCCGCCGCCTGTGGTTATTACATGGGCTATGAATTGTTGATGTTGAACGGCTTGATAACCTTTGTCGGATTGATGCTTTTGGCTGTCGGCCGACCCGTTGCGCCTTATTTCATGAATAAACGATGATAAAAGAAGAACCTCATATCACGGTCGGTATTCAGCACGACACGACGTTGAATTTCCGTCTGCACGATACCTTCGCGACACCGGAGGGTCGGACCTTCCCCGCGGGAGAATATCAGGCCCGATTGTCCTCCGACGGGAAAAACCTTTGTCTGGGCGATGACAGTTTCGACACGCTCACGCTGCTTCCGGCCGCTCCCGATGCCCTGTTTGACCTGCCCCAGGTGACCATCGGGGTCGAGTTCCATTGGCAGCGGCAGGAGTGCCAGACGTTCGGCGGGATTTTGCGTCTTGTGGTCGATGGGGGAGAAATCCATGCCATCAACGAAGTGCCCCTCGAAACTTACCTGACCAGTGTCATCTCCTCGGAAATGAATGCGACCTCGTCGCTCGAATTGTTGAAAGCGCATGCCGTCATCTCACGCAGTTGGCTGTTGGCCCAGTTGCCCCGTCTCATCGGTCGCCGTCAGGCGGCTCGCCGGTCGCGCGGGAAAATCGA
The DNA here is from genome assembly GCA_018715595.1 of Candidatus Caccoplasma merdavium. Classification (NCBI taxonomy): domain Bacteria; kingdom Pseudomonadati; phylum Bacteroidota; class Bacteroidia; order Bacteroidales; family Bacteroidaceae; genus Candidatus Caccoplasma; species Candidatus Caccoplasma merdavium. The sequence continues at coordinate 56,483 of DVLI01000002.1, forward strand.
CTCTCCCGGCGAGATAGTCCGCTGGTACGACCGTGGCGACCATACCCTTTTCGATGTCTGTGCCGATGACCATTGCCAGCGTTATCAGGGGCTGACGCGTGTGGCCACTCCGCAGGTGGTCGAGGCGGTGGCCTCGACGCGTGGAGAGGTGTTGTGCTATGCGGGCGAGGTGTGCGATGCCCGTTTCTCGAAATGCTGCGGCGGTGTGACCGAACGTTTTGAAAATTGCTGGGGCAATGAGCCGCATGATTATCTCCGGCCGGTCTATGACGCTCCCGGCGGCCATCGCTCGGCCGACCTCACCATCGAGAGCGAGGCTCGTCGTTTCATCGCCACCCGTCCCGATGTTTTTTGCAATACCCGTGATGCCGCCATTCTCTCGCAGGTGCTCAACAGTTACGACCGCGAAACCCCCGATTTCTTCCGCTGGCAGGTGCGCTATTCCGTGGCGGAACTCTCGTCGCTGGTAGCCCGCCGCTCGGGTATCGACTTCGGGACCATACTCGCGCTCGAACCTGTCGAGCGGGGACCTTCGGCACGCATCGTGCGCCTGCGTATCATCGGCACACGTCGCGAAATGATTGTCGGGAAGGAACTCTACATACGCCGCATCTTGTCGCCCACGCACTTGTATAGCTCGGCTTTCGTGGTGCGGCGCGAAGGCGATGATTTTGTTTTCGACGGAGCCGGTTGGGGGCATGGCGTGGGTCTTTGCCAAATCGGCGCCGCCGTGATGGCCCATCGCGGATATGATTACCGCACGATACTTCGCCATTATTATCCCGGAACCTCTCTCGATGTGTATTATCACTGATTTCTTGCCGGAGAAACAGTGAAGTTTCTAAAAAAATCATTACCTTGCGCAAGATAACAAGAGACCGATTATGATATTGATCGCCGATAGCGGGTCGACCAAGACCGAATGGTCGCTGGTGGGAAGAAACGGGGTGGAACGCACGTTCCGCACTGCGGGTATCAATCCCTATCTCCTCGGCGAAGATGAGGTGCGTCGTATCCTTACCCGTGAAGTCCTTGTCGAGTTGCCCATCGAGCGCATCACCGAGGTCTATTTCTATGGAGCCGGTTGCGTGGGGCGTCCTGCCGAGACGCTGTGCGTGCAACTGCATCGGGTCATCGGCCCCGAGACGGTCGAGGTGAACAGCGATTTGCTGGCGGCGGCCCGCGCCCTTTGCGGCGATGCGCCGGGCATTGTGGCCATTCTCGGAACCGGGTCGAACTCGGGATACTATGATGGCCGTGACATTACCCGGCGAGTCCCGTCCCTGGGCTTCCTCCTCGGCGATGAGGGGAGTGGCAGTGACTTGGGAAAACACTTGCTGGCCGATGCCCTGAAAGGGCTGTTGCCCGAGCCGCTTGCTCGGCAGTTTTTCGATTGTTACCCGCTTACGCAGGAAGAAGTGCTCGACGCCGTTTACCGGCGCCCCATGCCCAACCGGTATATGGCCCGTTTTTCTCCCTTCATTCACGAGCACCTCGACGACCCCTATCTCCATCGGCTGGTCTCCACACGGTTTGAAGCCTTTTTCCGCCGCAATATCCTTGCATATCCCAGTCAGGGCTGTCCCGTGCACCTGGTCGGGTCGGTCGCGTACCATTATGCCGACTTGTTGCGGGAGGTCGCCCGTTCGCTGTCGATAGAGGTCGGTACGATACTTTCCTCTCCTGGTAAGGCATTGGCTCAATATCATGCCGGGCGAATCTCGGAACAATAGACATGGAAAAATTTCAGAAACTCACCGAATATCCCTCGCTCTACCATCATCTCGAAGAGAAATCGGTAGAGAAGATACTTACCGAAATCAACACCGAAGACCATAAGATAGCCGATGCCGTGGCACTGGCCATACCGCAAATCACCCGGCTGGTCGAACAACTCCTGCCCCGTATGCGCGAGGGCGGAAGGCTTTTCTATCTCGGTGCCGGGACCAGCGGCCGCCTGGGCGTGCTCGATGCTTCGGAGATACCACCCACTTACGGAATGCCTCCCGGCCGGGTCATCGGGCTCATTGCCGGAGGTGACATCGCTTTGCGACGTTCGGTCGAGTCGGCCGAAGACATCGAAAGCAAAGGCTGGGAAGAGTTGCAGTCGCATGGGATAACCCCGCTCGACACGGTCGTGGGCATCGCCGCATCGGGAACGACCCCCTATGTGATTGGGGCATTGCGCCGTTGCCGGGAAGCCGGCATTCTCACGGCGTCGATAACCTGCAACCCCGGAGCCCCGGTATCGCAAGTGGCCGAGATACCCATCGAGGTCATCACCGGCCCCGAATATGTGACGGGAAGCACCCGCATGAAAGCCGGTACGGCGCAGAAACTGGTCCTCAACATGATTTCCACCTCGACGATGATTGGGCTGGGGCGTGTCGAAGACAATCGCATGGTGCACATGCAACTGACCAATCAGAAACTGATAGACCGCGGCTCCCGCATGATTGCCGAGTCGACGGGACTTCCTTATGACAAAGCCCGTGAATTGCTGCTGCTCTACGGCTCGGTGAGCCGCGCCGTGCAGGTGTATAGGGAAAATCATTCGTCCGAAAAATAAAACCGCCATGAAGAGTCGCCCGATACGTTGTTTCCTCTCGTTTACCTCCGAAGAGGCGTTGCGTCCTGCTGTGGACGCGCTTTCGGCTTCGCCCGAAGTGGAGTCGATATTCTTGCTTGCAGCCGACGGCACCGCCGCTCTGCCCGGTTGCACGACCCTCTCCGGCGGATTCCCTTTTTCTACGTCCGTGTTGCGGCGCATGGCTCGTGAAGCGGGCGACGGGTATGTGCTGTTGGCATTGCCCGGGAAAGCGTTTGTGCCGAAACCCGACCTTTGTTCCCGCCTGTTGGCTGTGGCTGCCGATACGGCGGCGCCGTTTGTTTACGCCGACTCGTGGAGCTTGTGCGGAGATACCTGCCACCCCCTGCCTCGCATCGACTGCCATGAAGGTTCGTTGCGCGACGATTTCGATTTTGGCCCGCTACTTTTCCTGCGGGCGGCCGATTTTGCCTCCGTCGTTTCGGAGATGGACGACGATTACCGGTATGCCGCCCTTTATGACCTCCGCCTGCGCCTTTCGCGGCGAGGCCGGCTGTTCCATTTGCGCGAGCGGCTTTACACCGAAAGTGCCGTTGCCGTGGCTTGCGGCGAACGGCAGTTCGATTATGTCGACCCCCGGAATCGGGCGGTGCAGGTCGAGATGGAGGCCGTCTGCACCCGGCATCTGCGGGCCATCGGCGCCTACCTGCCGCCTGTGACGCGCACGGTGGAGGGTGAAGATGCCGCTTTCCCCGTCGATGTGTCGGTGGTCATTCCCGTTTACAACCGGGTGCGTTCCATTGCCGATGCCGTGGCTTCGGCGGCCGGACAGGAGGGCGATTTTACCTATAATATCATCGTGGTCGATAATCATTCGACCGATGGGACGACCGAGTTGCTGCATTCGATGGCTGTCGCCGATTCCCGCCTGCTGCATCTGGTACCCGAAAATCGGCAGTTGGGTATCGGTGGGTGTTGGAATTATGCCGTGAATCACCCCGCCTGCGGGCGCCATGTCGTGCAGCTCGACAGCGATGACCTCTATAAGGACGCGCATGTATTGCGTCGTATCCTCGACACGTTCCGCCGCGAGAAGTGTGCCATGGTGATAGGAAGCTATGAACTTACCGACTGGCACTTGCGCCCGCTGCCCCCCGGCCTTATCGACCACCGGGAGTGGAGCGATGAGAACGGCCCCAACAACGCTTTGCGCATCAACGGATTGGGTGCTCCGCGTGCCTTCTATACCCCCTTGTTGCGTCGCTATCCTTTCCCCGATGTAAGTTACGGCGAGGACTATGCCGTGGGGTTGCGCCTTTCGCGCGAATACCGCATCGGACGCATTTATGAGTCGCTCTACCTGTGTCGCCGCTGGGAGGGAAACTCCGACGCGGCGCTCGACATCGAGCAAATCAACCGGAACAACGCCTATAAAGATAGTTTGCGGGCCATGGAAGTGGCCGCCCGTCGACAGTTGCACCATGGAGACCGATAGTTTGCGCTTGTTGGCCGATGAGGCCGAGACCTTGTTTGAGACCCAGTTGCGGGAGTGGCCGTTTGTCGCAGCCGGTTACGAGGCGTTGCGGCATTTGCAGGAACGCTCTTTCGAGGTTGGCGGCGTACCCGTGCGGGTGCAGTGGAATCCGGCGCGTATCCGTTCCACCGCTTCCAAGGTCGATGCCCGTTCCGTTGCCGGGAGGCCGTGTTTCTTGTGTGATGCCCATCGCCCTGTCGAGCAACTTTCTCTGCCGGTCGGGGGGCGATACAAGTTGCTGGTCAATCCCTATCCGATATTTCCCCGCCATTTTACGTTGCCGGCCTGCGACCACACCCCGCAGTTGCTGGCCGGACGTTTCGGCGACCTGTTGCAACTGGCTTCGGAGATGCCCCGGTATGTCGTCTTCTACAACGGCCCGCGTTGTGGCGCTTCGGCTCCCGACCACATGCACTTTCAGGCCGGGAACCGCGGTTTTGTACCCATCGAGTCGCAATGGGAGCAACTGGTGAAAGACCAAGGTGAGAGCGAACGGTGGGGAGGAGGCATTCTCTATTCGTGGCTTACCCGTTGGCCGGCGGCGATGTTGGTCTTTGAAGGAGAGGACTTCGACGCCATGCAATCGTTCTGGCACGAGATTGAAACCCTCTTGCCCGTTCCGGCCGGGCACCCTGAGCTGCCCGTCAACCTGCTTTGTGCCTTTTCCGAGGGCCGATGGCGTTGCTGGGCGGTGTTGCGTACCCGTCACCGTCCCGCCCAGTATGGCGGCGAAGGGGCGGGGAGTCGTCTCATCAGTCCCGGGGCGGTCGATATGGCGGGGGTCGTCATTACGCCCCGGAAACAGGATTTCGATGCCCTCACCCCCGACGAGATGTCCGATATTCTCGGCCAGGTGGCTGACCCGGAATGGTTGCACGCCTGTTTGAAACATTTGAAAAAAACGAAGTGATGAAATCAGTTCCCGCCCTTTCCCGTTCGCCGTGGTCGTGGGTGCCCACCCTCTATTTGGCCGAAGGCATTCCCTATGTGGCCGTCATGTCGATAGCCGTGATCATGTATGACCGCATGGGTATTTCCCACACCGATATTGCCTTCTACACGGCCTGGCTTTACCTGCCTTGGGTCATCAAGCCGTTGTGGAGCCCCTTTGTCGATATATTGCACACCCGGCGTTGGTGGATAGTCGCCATGCAATTCCTTGTCGGTGCGGCGATGGCCGGCGTGGCGCTTACGTTGCCGGCGCCCTTTTTCTTTCGGGCGACGTTGGCTTTCTTCTGGCTCATGGCGTTCAGTTCGGCCACCCACGACATCGCCGCCGACGGATTCTATATGTTGGCTCTCGACACGCACCAGCAGTCATTTTTCGTGGGTATACGCAGTACCTTTTACCGCATTGCCATGATTGCGGGGCAAGGATTACTGGTGATGTTGGCCGGCCTGTTCGAAGTTTACACCCGGGTTGAGGTGGCTTGGCTCTTGACCTTCGGCATCATGGCCTTGCTTTTCTTCGTGTTTGCGTTCTATCATCTCTTTCTCCTGCCGCGTCCGCAGGCCGACAAGGCTTCTGCGGTAGCCGCCGATATATGGCGTGAATTGGGGGAGACGTTCCGTTCCTTTTTCCGCAAGCCGGGTATCGGGGTGGCTCTGCTCTTCCTGTTGACCTATCGGCTGGCCGAGGCCCAGTTGGTGAAAATGTCGTCCCTCTTCTTGCTCGATGCGAGACCCGACGGAGGTCTGGCTTTGACGACGGGGCAGGTGGGTTTTGTCTACGGTACGGTGGGGGTGATAGCACTTACCGTCGGGGGACTCATTGGCGGGTGGGTGGTATCCCGTTATGGCTTGCGCCGCTGTTTGTGGCCCATGGCGTTGATGCTTACGCTGCCCAATCTCGTCTACGTCTATCTGTCGCTGCTGCAACCCGATTCCCTCGTGGTTGTCAATGCCTGTGTGGCCGTAGAGCAGCTGGGTTACGGTTTTGGTTTTACGGCCTACATGCTCTATATGATTTCCTTCTCCGAGGGGGCGCATGCCACCGCCCATTATGCGTTGTGCACGGCATTCATGGCGTTGGGTATGATGTTGCCCGGCATGGTGGCCGGCTGGATTGCCGATTGGGTGGGATATACCTTCTTTTTTGTGTGGATTATGATTTGTACGCTTCCCGTTTTTGTTCTTTTGCCGTTTCTGAAAATTCCGGAAAATTTCGGCTTGAAATCTCCCGGAAACAAGTCTGAAAAATAATCCGTTTGTCGCTTACCCGAAAAAATATCGCACCTCGTGTCGAACAACAGGCTGCGGTTGTGTGATATACATTATACAATGCATATAATATACGACAAGAACGAGTGTGGGCTTACCCCAAAAGCAGACTGTTATTGAATGGAAAAAGAAAGAATGGCCGAGTATTTGGTCGGCAGTCGTGCCGAAATGCTTCGGTGGGCTTACCGGTTGACTCGGAACTGTGACGATGCGCAAGATTTGTTGCAGTCGACTCTGTTGTGTGCGCTCAAATCGGCGCAGATGTATACCGATGAAACCAACCTGTCGGGCTGGCTTTATGCAATTATGCGGAATGTGTTTTTCAATATGATCCGTCGTGAAGGCCGTTGCTGTTATATGAGCAAGGACGACATCGAGAGTCTGATGTCGTTTGTGGAGTCCTCCCCCGATAATTCGACCGAGACGACTCTTTTTCTCAACGATATACGTCGGGCCGTCGATACGCTCGACCAACCCTTCAAGATACCTATGGCTCTCTACCTCTCGGGGTATAAGTATCAGGAAATTGCCGAGAAGATGGGTATCCCGTTGGGCACCGTCAAGAGCCGCATTCATGCCAGTCGCGTGCAGTTGCAGGTGACGTTGAAGGATTTTCGGAAATAAATCGGGGGAGGGGAGGGAAGAAACTTTCCTTTTCCCCTGCCGCTTTTCCCTTGCCCCGTTGCTCGAATGAAGGCATCTTTCCCGTCGCTTTCCTCTGCGCCGTTGTTCGAATGCGATCCTTTTTCCCTGCCTTGAAAAATTTCTTTTTGCAGCAAAAGAATCCGGTAAAAATGATTATTTTCGCCGTCGTAAAAATTTATGCTTGACGATGGATATAAAATCCTTATATAGCCTGTTCAAGTCGCACCGTAGCGTGACGACCGATAGTCGGAATTGCCCTCCCGGCGCATTGTTTTTTGCTTTGCGTGGCGATACCTTCGACGGTAACCGTTTTGCCGCCGCTGCGTTGGAGGCCGGTTGTTCCTATGCCGTGGTCGACGACCCCTCGGTTGTCGCCGGCAACCGTTATATCCTGGTCGACAATGTATTGCAGACTTTGCAAGCCTTGGCTCGATGCCATCGCCGCGAGTGGGGACGCACCGTGGTGGGTGTCACCGGCACCAATGGGAAGACCACGACCAAGGAGTTGATGGCCGCATCGCTCTCCCGTCGGTTCAAGGTGCTTGCCACCGAGGGAAATCTCAACAATTCCATCGGTGTGCCGCTCACCTTGTTGCGGCTCGATGACACCTGCGAGATGGCCGTCATCGAAATGGGCGCCAGTCACCCCGGCGACATTGCCGAGTTGGTCGACATAGCCGAGCCCGATTTCGGATTGATTACCAACGTGGGAAAAGCCCACTTGCAGGGATTCAGCTCTTTCGAGGGGGTCGTTGCCACCAAATGCGAACTTTATGATTTCTTGCGGCGTCACGGCGGGAAAGTCTTTTTGCATCACGAAGACGCAATCTTGTCGCAGCGGGCCGCCGGCCTTGTGGCTGCCGAGTACGGTACCACGCCGGGTCTGTCGGTTTCGGGTTGCCTCACCGGTTGTTCGCCCTGCCTCTCATTCTCGTTCACGACCCAAGGCGAGACCTATGCCGTCGATACGCAGCTCATTGGCAGTTATAACCTCCCCAATGCTCTGGCCGCTGCCGCTGTCGCGGCCTATTTCGGGGTCGCTCCGGCCGACATAGCCCGGGCGCTTTCCGAATATGAGCCCCGCAACCGCCGTTCGCAACTGGTGCGCACCGCCCGCAATACCCTCATTGTCGATGCCTATAATGCCAACCCCACCAGCATGGGAGCCGCACTCGACAATTTCCTGACCGCGGATTTCCCCGCCAAGACGGTCATCTTGGGCGATATGGGCGAATTGGGTGCCGACAGTGAGTCGGAACATCGCCGCATCGTCGAGTGGCTTGGTCAGCAACCCTCGCTCGATGTCATCTTGGTCGGAAGTGAATTCTCGAAAGCGGCCGGCACGATGACCTCTTTTGCCGATACCGATGCCCTGGTCGAGTTTCTCAAAGCCAACCCCATTGCGGATCGGACCCTCCTTATCAAAGGTTCCCGTTTTATGAAACTCGAAAGATGCATAGAATATTTGTAATGTGAAAATCCGTTCAAAAAACCTTCATACCCATGAATATGTATAATCCCGTTTTTGCCTCCGAGGCCCTTGCCCGGAAAGAAAAGATTCAAGCCGCTTTGCGTCGTCTGCCGGCCGACGCTTTGCTTCTTGCCGACAATGCCAATCTCTACTACACGTCGAGTCGGGTATTCTGTGGCTATACCTATGTCCCGGCCGAAGGCGACATGATCTATTTCGTGCGTCGCCCCGTGGGGCTCGCCGGCGACAATGTCGTCTACATACGCAAGCCCGAGCAGATAATCGAAGAGATGCAGAAACGGGGACTCCCGCTTCCGCAAACCTTGCTTGTCGAGGGCGATTCCCTCTCTTATAACGAATACACCCGCTTGGCGTCGGCCTTTCCCTCCTCGCGCATATTGCCGGGCGGAACAGCATTGATTCGCCAGGTGCGGGCGGTGAAGACACCGTTCGAAATCGGCATGATTCGGCAGTCGGCCGCTTCGCACGACATGCTCTATCGTCACATTCCCAAACTCTATACCCCCGGTATGACCGATTTGGAATTCTCGATCGAAATCGAGCGTGCCGCGCGTCAGCATGGCTCGTTGGGCATATTCCGCATTTTCGGGCGGAGCATGGAGATATTCATGGGCAATGTCCTGGCAGGCGAAAATGCCGACACCCCCACCCCCTACGATTTTGCCATGGGAGGCGCTGGCCTCGACGATTCGCTGCCCATAGGCTGCAACGGTACGACCATACACCCCGGTCAGACGGTCATGGTCGATGTGAATGGTAATTTCACCGGTTATATGACCGACCTTTCCCGGGTCTACTCCTTGGGTGAGATACCCGAAAAAGCCCGTCATGCACATGCCGTCTCTCTCGAAATCGAACAGGCCGTCATGTCGATGGCGCGACCGGGAGTCGCTGCGTCGGAGCTTTACGACAAAGCCTTGGCGATAGCCCGTGACCGGAAGGTCGAAGACTATTTTATGGGACATCGTCAAAAAGCCGGATTCGTCGGTCACGGTGTGGGCATCGAAATCAATGAGCAGCCCGTGCTTGCCCCACGTTCCCGCGACGTGCTCGAAGCCGGTATGGTATTCGCTCTCGAACCCAAGTTCGTCATTCCCGGAGTGGGCCCTGTCGGCATCGAAAACACATTCTTGGTCACCGACGATGGCGTGGAGCGCCTCACCAATTGTGAAGAAGAAATTCGTTCGCTCGATTGATGGCTTGCTTGTATTGTGGCACACCTAAAATCTCCTATTCCGCGCATATCCCCGGCGGGATAGGAGATTCATCGAAAAATATGAAAAAATAGGCCAAAGCTATTGCGGAGAAAAAATAAATCACTATCTTTGCACCGCAATTCGGCAGAGAGCCGGGTGGCCAAGAAAAGAATACTTCAAAAAGGTGCGGTAGTTCAGCTGGTTAGAATACATGCCTGTCACGCATGGGGTCGCGGGTTCGAGTCCCGTCCGCACCGCCAGAAAAGCCTCGATAATCTTCGGGGCTTTTTTATGTATATACTTGAAATGTCTTGCTTTGCGCGACCTGCGACCGGGGGATATAAGAGTTGCGGTCGCTTGTGCCGGAATCGCAAGTTCGTGTCCTTCCGCGTCGTTTGAAATTTGTTGGAAAGTTCCCGGACATTGGTCCCGGAACTTTTTTATGCCCGAGTTTTGAGAACCTGCAAGGTTTCATTCCCGGCATGAGTATAAATCCCATGCCGGGAATGTTTTTTTAATCATTGGTTTATAAATAAATAGTACGGGTAATGCTCCTGTTGACATCGGTGCCCATTGACAGAATCGGTGAGATGTGATTATTCGTCACAAAAATGAAATAACTGTTACGGATCGGGGTCGATGAATTAATACTCTTGTCATACCCTTGAAACAGCATGACGATACTTTTGCCGTACCAAAATATAGGATTATGTTGTTTACGTTAAAAAGAAAATTTATTTTCCTGTTCAGCTTGGCGGCGATAACAGCCCAAGCACAGACCGTAATCAATGGCAAGGTTGTCGATAGGAACAACGAACCGTTGGTGGGCGTGAATGTTTCGGTGAAAGGCTCTGCAACGGCGACCATGACCGATGCCGATGGAACATTCACGCTGTCGAGCAAGATTGGCCTTGGAACTGCCGATAAGGTGGTGTTCAGTCTCTTGGGCTATGATCCCGATACGGTATCTTACAGCCCCCGGAAAACCAATTGGGTTGTCGTGTTGTCCGAGAAAAATGTTGTTCTCGACGATGTCGTGGTGACGGCATTGGGTATAAAACGCAACGAAGTCGGATTGGGATATTCCACCACGAAACTTGAAGCCGGCGAAATCACACGTTCCATATCGGCCAACTGGTCGCAGGCATTGGTGGGAAAAGTAGCCGGATTGAACGTCAATACATCTGCGGGTCCGCTGGGTTCCACGCGTATTTCTTTACGGGGAGATGTTTCATTGAACCAGGGTGGCAACAACGCTTTGATTGTTGTCGATGGTGTCCCGATGAGTGCCCCCATGGTAAATACCGGTAATGCGCAAGCGGCTTCGGGTGAAGGTTCGATAGACTTCGGTAATGGATTCTCCGACCTGAATCCCGAAGATATCGAGAGCGTGCAAGTGCTCAAAGGGGCCAGTGCTACGGCATTGTACGGTTCCCGTGCGGCGAACGGCGTGATAATGGTAACGACCAAAAACGGTAGCGAGCAGGACGACAGGCTCGGTGTTTCCTTCTCGTCAAACACGAGTATGGAAAATGTGATGATGTGGCCCGATTATCAGTATGAATTCGGGCAGGGGCAGTCGACGAACATCGGCCTCGAAGGTTCGATTTATGAAGGCCAGCATTACTATTCTTATGGCGATTTTCCCGACGGAACGGTGAGTGGAACGAGCGGGACGAGTAGTGCGTTTGGCCCGCGTCTCGACAGCGGATTGTCATTTTACCAGTATGATCCCGAAACACAAGCTCGCGGTGAGAGTCCTACACCTTGGAGGTCATACAAGAATAACCGCAAGGACCTGTTTCGAGAGGGTTTTACGACGACCAACTCGCTTTCTTTGTCGGGTAAGAATGACCGCGGTTCGGTGAGGGCTTCGGTAACCCACATGAAGAACAACTGGATTCTTCCCAATACCGGGTTCCAACGCCTCACGGCGACGATTTCTGGGCAGCAACAGATTTCACGCCTGCTGAGTATCAATTACCGGACAAGTTACACCTGGCGCAAGAGCGACAATCTCCCCACCGTGGGTTATAGTGGTAACGCCATATCTTATTTCCTGGCCTTCCAAAACCCCAGTGTCGACTTGGACTGGTATCGCGACATGTGGGTGCGGGGACAGGAGAATGTCACTCAACTGCAACCGTTCAGTAAAAACATTCAGAATCCCTATGTGATACTTTACGAGGCTTTGAACCCCACCGAAAAACATGCTACGGTGTCGATGTTGTCGGCAAACTTGAAATTGAGCAGCCACTTCGATTTTATGGTGCGTTCGGCTTTGCAACTCGAAAACGATTTGCGCGAACAGCACCGTCCGGTAAGCGACGTGGTTTTTCCCGATGGATATTTCCGAAAACAGAATGTGTTCAGTTATGAACTCAACAATGATGTCTTGCTGACTTATCACAACAGCTTTTTCAATGGAATCACCCTCAATGCCGCTGTCGGTGGAAATATGATGGTGTCGAAACTCGACATGCTGTCGAATGCCGCCAACGGCCTGATTACTCCGGGTGTTTACAAATTGGCAAATGCTGTTTCGGCCATCGAGTATGACCAGCGGCTTCTCAACAAGCAGGTGAACAGCGTCTATTTCACGGCAAACATCTCCTATGCCAACAAAATTTTCTTCGATGTGTCGGGACGTAACGACTGGTCGTCGACCCTGCCCAAGAAAAACAATTCATTCTTCTATCCGTCGGTTTCGATGAGTACGTTGATGAATGAGTGGTTTGAGATGCCCGACGAGATAAATCTCGTGAAGTTGCGCCTCTCCTGGGCCCAGGTGGGTAATGATACCGACCCCTACAAGACGTCGCAATATTATGCCACTACAAACTTTCCCGGTTCGGTAAAACTCCCCACGACATTGTTCAATACCGATTTCAAACCCGAAATATCGACCAACTATGAGGCCGGTGTCGATTTCAGGGTATTCAACAACCGTCTCGGTGTCGATTTTGCGTACTATTATAACCGCACCAAGAACCAAATCATCGATGCGCCGATGGACCCGACGACCGGTTACAGCAAGGCTACCATAAATTCGGGTACGGTGCAGAACATGGGTTATGAAATTGAAGTGGAGGCTGTCCCTGTCTTGACGAGAGATTTCAGTTGGACGTTACGTTTCAACTGGGCGAAAAACAACAATAAGATATTGTCGCTTTCTGAGACGGCCGACGAGAACCAGTTGATACAGAAAATTGCGCAAGCCTCTATCATAGGCCGTGTGGGCGGTAGTGTGGGCGATATCTGGGGATATAAGTTCAAACGTGCGCCCGACGGGCAAATAATCATTGACGAGACGGGTATACCCGTGTTGACCGATGAGATAGAATATGTCGCCAACGCCTATCCTGCATGGAAAGCCGGATTGTATAACGAGTTCAAGTATAAAAATTTCACACTTGGAATTTTGATTGACGGGCAATTAGGCGGAAACATATATTCTACCACGGCCCTCCGAATGGGCATCCAGGGCAAGAGCGAAGCCACGTTGAACGGACGGTTGCCCGGTACCCCTCTTTACATCGCGGCCGATGACCCCCGCATAGCAGGCTCCGATTTCCATCAGATAGGTGGTATGTATGTAATCGCCCCCGGTGTGGTGGAGAATCCCGATGGCACGTTCAGTCCCAATACCAAACCCGTTACCGCGCAGGTATATTATGGGCAGTATTATGCCGCTGAGAATGTCGAAAGCAATACCTACGATGCTTCATTTTTGAAAATCAGAGAGGTGCGCCTTGAATATGCATTTACGAAACACCAGTTGCGCAAAACCCCGTTCAGCAGCTTGTCCATCGCCTTGTATGGAAGGAACCTCTTCTGTTTTACCGATTTCCCGGTATTCGACCCCGAAATCGCAGCCTTGAACGGCGGGAACATCGTGCCCGGTATCGAAGCCGGTTCGTTGCCTTCGACCCGCTCCATGGGTATCAGTCTGAATGTGAATTTTTAATTGATAAAAATCATCAACATGAAAAAGAATATCAAAAATATATTGTTGGGCGGCATTTTCATGGGAAGCCTGTTCGCGGCTTGTACGCCGTTCGATGAGTTGAATATCGACCCGACCAAGCTCAGTGAAGCCAACCCCGGTTCTTTCCTCGACCCGCTTATCTACAATGTTTCGAAATTCGGTTGGAACCGTTACAACAATTACACCTATGAACTGATGGGAAACATCATCTCTTATCGAGACGTGAACGGCTTGGGGTGGTGGTTTGTCAAGGACAGCGAGGGCGATGGCACATGGAGCACTTATTATGAGTGGATCACCAATGCCAAAGCCATGGAAAAAGAAGCCGTGAAACTGAATGAACCCAATTACCGGGCCGTGTCGAAAGTCATGCAGTGCTTCATGTTCGATATTCTTGCATCGGCGTTTGGCGATATACCCTACCACGAAGCGTGCCGGGGCGACGAGCAGCTGTTTTATCCCGCCTTCGACAGTCAGGAAGAGGTGTACCGGAATATCTTGCAGGAGTTGGAAGCGGCCAATACGTTATTCGACACCGAGGGCAATCTGAGATACAACTCTACCGGCGACCTCCTCTATAAGACGATCGATGGCGAGGGTATCCTGAAATGGAAGAAATTTTGCAATTCGCTTCATTTGCGTGTGCTTGTGAAGTTGTTGGATGTCGATGGTTTCGATGCCGAGAACAAGATAAAGGAAATCCTCGACGACCCTGTTACCTATCCGGTATTCGAATCGAACGACGATGGCGCTTTGGTCGAAATAAGCGGTGTCTATCCTCTGGAAGAACCTCTCGTGCGTGGCAAAGGCTTTAATTCATACCGGGCCTGCACCGAGTTTGTCGTCAATACGCTCAAAACTTGGAACGACCCGCGGCTGCCTATTTTTGTGGCCAAGGAAGGTGGCGAATATATCGGGTGGCCGGCGGGATTTTCCGTTCAGCCCGGAGGAAAACCTTCGGCACCCAATAAAAACATGGCGCTCGCCCCGATGAAATTGACGTTGATGTCTTATGCCGAGCTGGAATTTATCAAAGCCGAGTTGGCTCAACGGAATATTATCGACACCGATGCCCGGGTTGCCTATGAAAATGGCGTGCGTGCGTCGGTTGAACAGTGGGGAGGGGAAATGCCCGGAGATTATTTCGAAAACCCCGATGCGGCTTATGATGGTACGCTCGAGAGAATCTTGTTGCAAAAGTTCTTTGCCTTGTATTTTTGCGATTACCAGCAATGGTTTGAATACAACAGGACAGGTCTGCCCCATATTCCGAAAGGCGACGGGATTCCCGACGGCCAGGAAATCCCCCACCGGTTCAAATATCCCTCCATCTTGCAACGTACCAACATGGATAACTACCAATCGGCCAAGACGGCCATGGGTGGTGATGAATTGTCGATAAAACTTATATGGCAACAGTAAAACACAATATGAAATATAAAATGAAAGCAGTTGTATTATTCGTTATGGGGTTGCTTTGCCTCTCTCCCGCGTTCGGGTCGGGAGCAGCCCTTCCGCCCGAAAGTGCGGAGAAAGAAGAGACTTCGCAAAAACCGCATGTCTACATATTCCAAGCCAAGACTGTCGGTGACGATGCCGCTTTTGTGACGCCCCACTATTTGGGCGAGCCTTGCACGGCCAAATGGGGCGCCTTCCAGTCGGGATATACCCGCACCTACGCGCAAGACATCGGTTTCTCGTCTACCACGGTTGAGTTTGCGAAACCTTCGGTCTACCACGCCGTTAAAAAGGTAAATCGTTATGTCGTGAAAGCCGTGAAGAAAAAAAGAATGAAAAAAGCCGACGCCGTGACGTTGATGTGCCATGTCTTGGACTGCGCCAATGCCATCTTGTATGAGAATGATACGAGAGCGCTCGAAAAAGATTTGGCTTCGACCAAAGAACCCGAGCGTCTGATAGATATTTTCAACCATATCGAGTTAATTGCAAATACAAATAACCAATCTGTAAGTCTTTAAAAAATGAAAGCATTCAAATTATTCGGGCTCCTTGGCATATTTGTTTTCAGCCTTGTTGCCCAAACGAGTCAAGCTGCAATCGGCGGAAGGGTCTTGGATTCTCGACAGAAACCGGTTCCGGGTGTAGTTGTGAATGACGGTGTGAATTTTACTGTCACCGACAAGAACGGCGCATATACGTTGCCGGCCGATGGAAAATTGTGCCGTTATGTCTCTATCTCTGTCCCCGCTGCATACCGGATTCCAGTCAACGAATACAACTTGATACGTTTCTATCAACCTATCGATGCTAAGAATACGTCAAAATCCTATGATTTTGTTTTGGAAAAAAGAGATAAAGTGTCCAGAAAATTCAATTGCCTTGTCTTTTCCGACCCCCAGCCCAAGAATGATTTCCATTTCGTGCGTTTCTTTACCGAAGCCGTGCCCGATGTGAAGAACTTTTTGAAAACCATCGAAGGTGAGACTTACGGCTTTGTCGAAGGCGATATTGTGAGCGATGCCCTGCACCTCTATCCGCTGTATGTCAGTGCCGTGTCGTCGTGGGGTATTCCCATGATGCATGTTATCGGCAATCATGATTTCGACTTGGAATATGCCGAGGCAAGCGAGGTGGATGATTGGGCCGAAGGTTATGCCGAGAAAAAGTACGAATCGTATTACGGCCCTACCGATTACTCTTTGAATATCGGTGGCGTTCATATTATTTGCATGAAAGACATTAATTATCATGGCCGGAAAAAATACGATGTGCGTCTGCTGAAAGAACAATTGGATTGGTTGAAAAAGGATTTGAGCTATATCGAGCCCGGTACGACGGTATTTCTCAATGTGCATGCTCCTCTATACCAGGTGATCAATGACCAGCCTTCACGCGAGGTCTTGAATATTCTCAAAGATTATAACGTGCACGTTTTCTCGGGACACACCCATTATCATAAAAACGAAATTTTGGCCGAAAACATCTATGAGCACAATGTCGGCGCGGTCTGCGGATTCCATTGGATTGGAAAAACCAGCCGTTGCGGGACTCCCAACGGATATATGTGGGTCGAGGTCGACGGCAATGATGTCCGTTGGCATTTCAAGTCGACAGGGTATGATATCGATCATCAATTCAAAATCTATAAACCTGGAAAATTCGATACGCAACGCGAATATGTAGTTGCCAATGTATGGGATTGGGATCCCGCCTGCCAAGTGAAGTGGTACGAAGACGGAGTCTTGCAAGGTACAATGGAACAATTTGCCGATATCGATCAAGAATATGCCCGGTCGGGAAGAGTAAATATTTTCAGAACCGACCATCTTTTCCGGGCCAAACCCTCTAAAACCGCAAAATCTATAAAAATAGAAGTTGTCAACCGGTTCGGGGAGACATACACCCAAACGGTAAAATTGTAGTCTGTCCGTACAACGGCGTAACTTTAGCTTAAAATAGCGAAAAGCCCACCGGCCTGAAAGTTGGTCGGCGGGCTTTTCGATTTCTTCATTTAGGGGGAAAAGTATAAGATCTGCCGAAAAACACTGTTAAGAAACAGATGAAAAAAATTGCGGAGAGAGACACAAAGGAGTATATTTGCAATCCTTGTCTTGACGAACAGACATTTTGAGCGAAAAAAAAGTTTCGCGTGTAAATGGCTGACGGATAGGGAGAAGAAAAAAAAGTCAGAAAAAAGTTTCAAAAAAAGTGGCAAAAAGATTTGGAGGGGAATAAAAAAGCCTCTATCTTTGCACCCGCTTTCCCGATAGAACGGGGGCCGCCCCGAGCGAGGGAAGCGAAAAGATCTTTGAAGGAATGATAGACAAAGTAGTACGAGACGAGTAAAAAGTCAACGTCAAAACCGGCGAATCATGAGCCGCTTTCCTGCAAAAGGGAAGAAGGCGAAAAAGTCTTCGATGGAATAAAAAAAGAAAAAAGAAATAATACAACGAAGAGTTTGATCATGGCTCAGGATGAACGCTAGCGACAGGCCTAACACATGCAAGTCGAGGGGCAGCACAGTTGAAGCTTGCTTCAATGGGTGGCGACCGGCGCACGGGTGAGTAACGCGTATGGAACCAA